>JANMVA010000089.1:0-10116 GCA_031392195.1 Saprospiraceae bacterium
CTTTAACAATTGCTTCAATACTGGCTTGTGAAGTACCCGCACATTGAACACTACTGGTTTCTTTGATGGACACAGTCAGTGGCAGGATGTCTTCTTTAATTGTAACACTTGTTTCAGCCTTGCATCCCGAAGCATCCGTTACTACAAACAGATGAGATCCCGGTGCCAGCTTAATGATATCAAATGATGCGCCGACAGCTTTGGATGAAAAAGATCCACCTAATGAGTAGGGTGCTTTACCTCCTGTTACTTTTAATGTCAACTGGCCATCGCTATTGCCGGTTGATGCCGGTACAACATCCAGGGTGCTTACTCCTAATGCTTCAGGCTCTTTGAGATCAAAATCAAGTTGTGTTTTTGTTCCTGCAGCATCCGTCACTTCAAGCGAATACTTTCCGGTACCAAGATTTTCAATCGCAGGTGTAGTCCATTGCTGGCCATTTCCTTTCCACAAATAGTCATAGGGTTCTTTGCCTCCACTGATATCAGCTGACAAAGCTCCTCCTTTATCACCCGCACATAAGATCTCGTTTGATTGATTAATGACCACCTTCACAGGTTGAATGTTCTCTGAAATCTCAATTTGACCTACAGCCCTACAGCCGTTGTTATCAGTCACAGTAACGGTATGCTTGCCGGCATTTAGTTTTTCAGCCCTCGCTGTTTTTTCACCACTATCCCAGAGGTAAATGTATTTCTCTCTTCCACCGGTCACACTGACTGATGCACGGCCATTGCTTGCATTAGTTGATGCGGCGGATTCTGCAGTTAATGTTATTTCAAGTTTCTGAGGTGCATCAACTGTGATGACGGATGTTGCTGTGTGGCCTGTAGCATCTGTGACTGTGAGAATATAAAGTCCTTCTTTAATGTTGATCAGGGCAGAACCGGTTGATTTATTATTCCACGCATATGTGTAGGGTGCTTTACCGCCAGTTACGACTGGATTAATACTTGCCGCAGGGTCACCTCCACACTTTATCTCACTTGTCTGATCAATGGTAACTTGTAGTGCGAGAAGATTTTCCTGAACTTCAACTTCACCCGTTGCACTGCAGCCATTTCCATCGGTCACAGTGACGCGATGTAATCCTGCACTCAACTTTGTCGCTTTATTTGATTTCTCTCCATTATCCCACACAAAATCAAAGATCCCTGATCCACCGGTTGCTTTCGCCGTAACCTTTGCATCGTTTCCAACTGCAGATGCGGGCGCATCAACCTGTAAAATGACATTGACAGGCTGAGGTTCGGGTACATTATGATTGGCGGTTACAATTGATCCGATGGCATCTGTGATTGTCACCTGATACAAACCACTTTTCTGACCTTTGAGATCTTTCGTTTTTTGATTTTGACTCCACAAATAAGTGTATGGTCCTTTGCCCCCGACTACTTCCACATTCAGATCAGCAGTTGCATTTCCGTTGCACTTGATATCGGTTGTTTGAGTGATGGTGGCATTCATCTCGGTGATATTCTCCGTGATATTGATTATGGCGGTTGAAGAACAACCATTGGCATCCGTTACAGTCACTGTGTGAAGACCTGCGTTGAGCGATTTGACAGAAGCAACTGATTCTCCGTTATCCCATGCAAACACATAAGGTGATTTTCCACCTGCGGCTTTAGCTAATGCCTGACCATTTGCGGTGTTGACATTTGCAGGAAGTAAAAGCTGAATAGATGCGGCAACTGAAGTAGGTAATGCCAGTAACTGCGTAGCACTCTCACTTGCACCCGAAGCATCCGTCACCGTTACAGTGTACGATCCGGCAGAGAGATTCGAAATAGTTGCGGTCGTGATATCCTGTGAATTCCAGGCATATTGATACGGTGCTTTTCCACCTTTTGCTTCCACACGTAATTCCCCTTCACGTGCGCCTGCACATTTATTGTCTTTCACTACATTGACCGTTAAGATCAATGGCGTCAGATTTTCTTCAATCTTAAATGATGATATAGCTGTGCATCCGGATTTATCAGTGACGGTAGCCGTATGCCATCCGGGTGTCAGCTTCATTGCACTTTCAGTGGCTTCACCGTTGTCCCATGCATAAATATATGGTCCTGCTCCTCCGGAAGCAATCAGTTTTGCCTGGCCATCGGCATTACCTGTTGAAGGTTTACCAGGTTCAGCGAGAACAGTAATGTTTGGATTTGGAATGGAAAGCTTAGCTGTCTTAGACAAACCTGTAGCATCACTGACCGTAACTGTATACTCATCGGGACCAAGACCAGTAATCCTGGGTGTCTTCATGCCATTGCTCCATGCATACATGTAGGGTGGTGTTCCTCCCGCGACCTTGGATGAAATGGAACCTGAAGGAGAACTGCTTTTGCAATCCATCGGCGAATCCATCGCGAGTGTCAGGATCAATGAAGATTCCCACTGAATGAGATACAATCCTTTATCATTGGTGCCGGTCCAGATCGAACCATCCTGATCCACATCGAGACAGTTGACAAATTGACTTGTGAAATACTGGCCGGGCCCAAAGCGCTGATATTTTTCTGCAGCCACATCATATCCGGTCATCATGTTAGAAGCAATCCATACACGTCCTTCATCATCTACGGCGATATCGCGCATTTGACCTTCGACGTTTTTAAGATCAATGGCAATCGGTGACCACTTGCCTCTGCTATCCACTTGCCATAAAAAATCATCACCCAGTATCCAGAGATTATCTCCGAATGCATCGACGCCGATAAAATTGAGATAGCGCTCCTGTAGCGTCCATCGATCACCGGATCCTGTCAGCATCCCATCATCCGTAGCGATGTAAATGGTGCCATTGGTCGTGATGAAAATATCATTGATCTGGTCGGAGGTCAATTTTTTGTTACCTGTATTGAGCCGCTGCATGATGCGCAATGGAGACAGTGAAACCTGGAATGCTCCTGCTTCACTTGTACCAATCCAGATGGATTTAGATTTAGCATCATGTGATGCGCATGTGATGGTCACATTGCCGAGTAGTTGATCCATCTCCGATGTGCTCCATTCAAGTTGGGCATTTCCTCCGCGGATCATCAACAGCGAAGTTGTTCCTGCAGGAACGGTGACCTTCTCGACGACATTCAGGTCAAGGACTTTATTTAGTCCTTCCTGATTGGCCACCCATTTGATGTTGTCTCCATCCACCCAGATATTGTGGATTGGACTCGTCTGGCTCAGGGCTTTGCAGCGCTCCACATTGACCACTTTCTCCTGTCCGGCCACGGTAAGAGGCAGATGCAGAAGCAAAAAGAAGGCCAAAAAGATGCTAAATAAATTATGTTTTATCATGATTATCAATGGGATAGGAGAAGGTTGTGGGACCAGTTGGTCGACGTCAGTGCCTAAAACGTCTTTTTCGTCAGGGATGTTTTTTTATGCAGGTTAACAAATTCCTATTTCCTGATCATATGTGGAGCCGGACCCATGCCCTGTGCGCCTGTACCTTTCAGTGCATAAACAAATGACAGCATTGCATACCGGCCGATCGAATTTGACCTGAGTTCCTCGATATAGTTTATCTCCGAAGTACGGGACAATCCACGGTTTTCATCAAATACATCAAAAACAGAGAGCTTGATCTGGCCCCGATCATTTGGAAGGATGAACCTCGATATGGATGCTTCGAATAAAGGCAACACCTGATTTTCTTCGAATTCATTACTCACATACAGATTATAATCATAGCCACCCTGGAGTTTCCATTTTTTCCAGACCGTCAGCGTGAGATCTACAAAATAAGTATGAAGCAACGTATTCTGATCCAATGCATCGGATGATTTATAATAATTGTCAGTAAATGTCCATGACCCACCCAGGTTGTATTCGAGAACTTTGGAATTCATATTTGCAAATGAAATACCTCCTGTTCGTGCCCACCTGTTGAGATCGATCAGTTCGCCGTCAACGACATTTTTTGTTTTTGTAAATGTAAAGTTGGCATTGAGATTCACACGGCTGCGGATCAGTTTGAAAGGTCGCCCATAGGATGAATACATATTCACCCGGGATTCTTTGTCAATGTTAATTGGAGAATAAATTTCACGTTGTAATGCATCAAGGGTTCGGATGGTGACTATTTTATTATCCGTAATGCTACCGCCGACAGATGCAAAAAAACTGGATGAAGTGAATTGAGTGAAGGAATGATAATTCAGATTGAGACTATGTGAATACTCTGCATTCAGATCAGGATTACCTGTTGCTAATCGTTGTGGATCTGTATTATCGACTACGGGAGAGAGTTGGGTGATAGAAGGTTGCTGAACGCGCGTGTTGTAATTGAGGCGCATGCTCTTTCCGTTACCTATATCATTTCTCCACATAAACCTGGGCAGGAAATGGTAGTACTTCTTATTGATGTCTGTTTCTGCCTGATCCAGTTGCCCTGATAATTCAGAGATCTGATATTGAAGCCCTGCATTGATGTTTTGGGTCTGCCCATTGTACCGGAAGGAGAGGCCCGGCCGGTGGTATGTGAACAAGCTTGAATAATCGTTGGACAGACTATCATTAAATACCGGTGTTTCCGGTGCATCAAAAACGCGTTTGTCATACCGCGATTCAGTCTGGTTATAATTATAACTGAATTCGAGAAACTTTCTTTTCAGCAACGGTTCTGTATAAGTGAATTGACCACCCATCGTTTCACTTTCATTCGCCGTCAACTGCAATTGATCCAGTGCTTCAGTAGAGCCTGTTGAGAAATATTCATTGATAGACTTGAGAAAATTTTCATTGTCATCATTACTTTTCCGGTAATTAGCATTCAATGAAGCACTTCGGCCATTCGCACCAAAACGTTTCATGTAGGTAATCGATCCGTTTCCATTCAAATTCTCACTTGTGTTGTCATTGTTAGTAACGGACCGTATTTGAAGAGGGCCTCCTCCCGTGATTGATTTCTCGAGTATGCTTTCGTTAATGGCATTACGATTCCCAAATCCAAAACCTCCGTAAATTTCAATTTGTTGAGTTGTATCAGGCTTGATATCTGAATAAAGGGAAAACGAATGCGCATTCCGATCTGTGAGATCCTCAGAATTTTTGTAATCATCAAAAGGAATGTCTGATAAATTCTGACGGAAGGATTGTTGGATCAACGTATTGTCAACGCTATTAAAGAAATAACTGCTGCGGATCGAAAATTTCTTTGTTTTAAACCAGTTGTAATTCAGTCCTGCTGCACCGGTGTTGGACAATCCGTTGGAAGGGCCACCTAAGGAAGGGACACTTGATGTATAAACAAATTCACCTCCACCACCACCACCACGCATACCTCCGCCGGAAAAACTCATCTGATCAGACCATGAAAATCCCTGCTCATTGATATTATTCAATTGGCCAAGAAAAGATAACTGCGAAGTCTTGCTAAACTTATTTAAGACTGCGCGACCTTTATAACGAGAATCCGTTCCATATCCGGCCTCCATCGTTCCAAACAGACCTTTCTTAAATTCTTCCTTGAGTTGAAGATCAATGGTCTTTTCTCTTTCACCATCATCGACCCCGGTGAAGTCCGCCATCTCTGATTTCTTATCGTAAACTTTTACTTTTTTGATCGCCCTGGCGGGTAGATTTTTAGTGGCCATCTTCGGATCGGTGCCGAAAAATTCTTTTCCATCCACGAGCACCTTCTGCACATCTTCTCCTTGTGCCTTGATCGATCCGTCACTCGCTACTTCAATACCGGGGAGTTTTTTGAGCAGGTCTTCAACGACTGCATTGGGTTGTGTCTCATATGCATCTGCATTGTACGAGATAGTATCCTTGGTGATCTCGATGGGGATGAAGTCAGCTTTTACCTGAACTTCAGAAAGCATTTTTGAAGCTGTGACAAGTTTAATCTTCCCGAGATCGATTTCCTCCTGCACACCTGATGTGATCGGTGCATAATGTGGAGCCATTCCGAGAAAGGTAATATTGATCAGGTAATCTCCTTTCGGAATATTTTTCATGGTGAACTGGCCCTGTGCATCTGTGGAGCTAAAATAGGCGAGCACTGAATCGGCTGCATGAAGGATCATCACGGTTGATCCCGGAATCGGGAGATCACTTTCGTCAATGACGATTCCTTTCAATGTTGTTTTTGTGGATTGACTAAAAACATGGGCGGTCAGGAAAAATAATATAATGGTGACCGAAATAAATTTGTAGAGGGAAGAGATCATAAAGTTGGTGTTTTATTTTTTAGTTTCGTCTCATCATCATCGGGTATCCGCTGCCGCCGTGGAGTTGCATTTCTTTCATTTTTTCCTCGCGGATCTTTTCAAATTCTTCGGAGGTTATTTCTTTTCCTTTTGTCGGTGCGATGATTACTGAGGTATCCACACTGTCCAGATTAATATTCGTGGCCGTCAGGGTACGCAGACCTTCATTGATGTCGATCTGTAAGATCATGCCCGGCAAGCCCTGGTAGTCAGAAGGACCGTTTGAATTACTGAGTTGAGGCGTAAACCATGCTTTTAATGTCGTCACACTATCCACGCGGAAATTCGCTTCCATACAATTATACCCGAGGATCTCTTTTTGTTGTGAGCCGATTTTCCATTTCCTTGGTGTTGGAGGACCCAGGATTAAAAATTGTTTTTGCATGAAATCGCGCGAATCGATCATGCGGTCTTCAGTCATGTTTTTATAGATCGTTCTATTTTCCCGGCCGAAGCGCATCGGGCCTCCCCTCGTGGGTACTCCCTGGGCAGCCGTTTCTTCTGATTCTTTTTGTGGGTAGTAGACAGATTCCTGATCGGTGAAAGTGAGTTCAAAAAAGGCGCTGCTGTATTGTGGGATCATGGCTTTCATGTCCTCGCGTTCTTCAGGGAGATTGCGATGCAGATCAAATTTTTCTTCGAAGGTGATCTTGCCGCTGGACTGGCTTGTGAGTTGGAGCGAAAAGAAGAGGGAGAAAAGGATCAACAAAAACTTCATAATGCCTTCATATTTAAGGAGCTAAAGGTAAGTTGATAAAAGGGGGTGCTTTCTTTCAGAAAGGTTAATGATTGTTAACGAATACCTGATTTGGATATTTTAAATTTTCGACGAATTGGGAAAGGTCCCTGGACTTACCATTTTGAAGAATTCATCCCCAAACCCATCCCTTACCCCTTGTATCCTCGTCATGTTAAATAATAAATCCCTATTTATATGGAATTTCCATAAGCCCAAAGACCATTAGTTTACCCTTTCACTGTATTTTTGAATGAAGCATGAAGCGTTTAACCGGACAATGGAATCTTGGGTAGGGGAGTGTAAAATTCCCACCATTTCCCTTGTTAATACACTCCAAGAATCGAATATCCACTTACCTTTTATAGCTTTAGACTACAATAAACCAAATGGCGTGTCTCTAAGCCCGCCCAAACTGACTTAACATGCCGCGATTTCGACACCTGAATAGCCTGTTCCTTATTACAATTATACTTGGTTGTGCGGGCATTCTGCTATCCAATAAATTGGGTTTTGCACCTCCTCCGGCAAACGACGACTGTGCAAACGCTACTGTGATTGACATCAGTGGAGGCGGCTTTGATTATGGAAATTATACATCCACGTCATCAGATGTGGCTATGGCCACGATCCAGGCAGGTGAATTCCTTCAGTTTGCTCCGGGTCATACAAAATCAGTGTGGTTCAAGTTTACCATCCCCACTCGTAGAAGTGCCCGGATAGAAGTTGTCGCCACCGCAGGTGTGATCCCGAATCCCGCAGATGCAGGTGTTACCGTTTACGTTTCCAATACATGCCTCCCTCCAGGTACAAGCAAATTAGGAGCCTTTATCAGTTCAGGGGACCTGACTAATCCCTGCCTCGAACCGGGAACATACCATATCCAGGTCTCGGGATCTGCTGTGCTCAATGCTACACTTTTAGTCAATCTTTCATTGGGATGCCCGGACCATCTGGTTGATTCTAAATATGACTGTCCCACAAATGCCTATTTATTCAATTCAGGTTTGCCATTAGGTGCTTCTTCTGTCACTGATCCTCACAATATCGAATGCCAGAGTATTGAAGATCCTTCTGAATACGGATGTTTAACCGTTGCCAACAAAGATCTCTTTCTAAAAAGCTCCTGGTATGTATTTACAACGGGTGCCAATTTGAATTACCTGGATTTTTATTTCCCCGCAACAAATGCTCTTGACCAGGTAGGATATCAATTGCTGGAAGGAAATGTGATTAATTCTCTGCCATCAACTTTGACCCTAATAGAGTGCGGCACTGCAAAAGCACGATTCAGTACTCGCTTCATTGAATTTCCCTGCATTCTCAAACCAAACACGACATATAGCCTGGTCCTGATCTTTCACAGGGACTTTTCTTACAGTAATCTCAGGTTGAATGTCAGGCAACGCGGAGTTGCAGCCACCGGTTGGCCCAGACCTGTATTGCCTCCTGTTGTAGCTTCAAATGAATTAGGAGTCCTGCCAGGCAGTTTGCCTCCCGGGACAATGTCGGCATGGTCTGACCGGTTTGATTGCAGCTCTTTTATTATAAACAATGTCTGCGCACCTGCTAATCCTGCGACAGGCACAGTGGTGAAGGGAGGTGGTAATTCTGCAAAGACATATGACCTGGCTACATGGGCCACCTTTACTTTAACCGAGGATGCAAATGTCGAATTTCGCTTCACCGCATACCAGTCTTCTGCAGACTACTACACACGCATTTTCAACAGGCATTTGACTGGAAGCTGCCCTTCACCAAATCTGACCACTGATCTGTATCTCGAATATCCGGGTCATATTTGGTTAGAGAAGTGCATGCCGGCCGGTGATTACTCCATCCAGATATTAGCAAGCTCCGATGATGCTTTGCCCCCGAATGCCGTGCATGAAGATTCATGGACGAATGGTGCCATGGGAACGGAATTTACGCTGAGTTTTAATGTCACTACACTTGCAAGCCTTGGGTTGTTCCGCCTCGACGCGCCCGGGAATTTCGATGCAGTCAATAATCTGAATCCGCTTCTGAACAACATAACTTATGCATCAACTCCATCTGTTTTTATTTGTGAAAACACAGTAGTGCCTGGCGTCGGTGCTTGCATTGATGATAAAGTCATCTACAGAGAAGTCTATATAGGAGACTCCGACAGTGATGGAGATTTGGATGACGGGTTGCTCAGCATGAGCTATCTCCGCACAGACATTAAAGCTGCCCCACCCATTAGTTATGGTTTCTATAGAGGTGATGCCAATCAACTCGCTACGGGAGCCAATACACATAATGAAGGACAGTTTATTCCGGGCATGACAGATGTTGCCGGTTTTTGTATTAACACGGATGACGACACGCTGACCCTTTTTGGTTTGCCAAATTTTTGTGCATGTGTCAGGGCGGGTACGCATACACTAGCCAGCTTTGGCAATGTGGATAATGTCAGCAAAGGTGATGCGCCTCAGTTTAAATTCAATACCTATAAAACGATACATGATAGCCGGGCAAATGCTGAATTGATTACTGTCGGCCCCAACTTTGGTGCCTATTCAAGTGGTCCTGATTATTTTTCATGCGAGGACAACCGGGGTGCAATGCCACCATGTGGCGGACGTGACAAATTAATTTTCAGGGAGTTTTATCTTGACTCCCCTCAGGTAACGATTATCACAGAGATCGGAAATAATAGCAGCGTTCTGACCTTATTCAGAGGGCGCGCTTCAGATCCGTCTTCCAGTCTCTCAATAGTTGCAGATTGCTTTACTAACTATTTGTTTTACGATTATTGTACCAAGCTGGAGGCAGGATGGTATACGGTTGTATCGTATGGTTATGGCCCTAATTTTACTGACAAACAAGTTCTGGATGAAATTGGCAGACCAGGTGATGTGGGAAGAATCAGCCGGGTAAACATCGTTCTGATACCAGTCATCACACCTAATTTTAATCGTCCATATAAAGCATACCAGGGTGGCATCACCGATTGGGCTACACCGCCCCCTGCTTTTCCAAATGCACTGACAGCAAGATTATACCAGTTTGCGAATGATACCTTCTGCGATCCTGATACGCCTTTTATACCTACACAGCTTTTGCCTTGCTCGCCCGGATATAACAGGATATCGATGTATGTATTTGAGATTACCAAACCTTCTTTCGTTCAGATTCGCAATTTG
>JANMVA010000093.1:0-2456 GCA_031392195.1 Saprospiraceae bacterium
CATTTTGGTCGCTATATGTTCGCCAACTGCTTTTGGAAGCCCATAAACATCCGTCCGGAAATCACCCCGGTTTTTTGAAAAAAGAAACAGGCTGTCACCTTTACAGATCATGGCTTCACAATCAAAATTGTGACGGTTCGAATCATTGAACTTCGTCTGTCCATCGTACCGGAAAGAAATAATCTCCGGCTTCACTTCATCTGATTTGAGCAGGTCTTCTTTGCTGATCTTATAGACCATCAGGTTTTGACGAGTCCCGCCGTTATTCCCAAAATCACCCACGTAGATGTTTTTGTCATCGGAAGCCAATTCCTCCCAATCGTTATTCTTCACGCCACTGACTTTTACAGTTCTCACATCCTTCTTGTCTTTTTCACTGAATACGTACAGGTAAGGCCTATTCCCACTGTCATTCAGCGCCACTAACCGATCATGACCTAGTTTCGCCATTCCTGAGCACTCAGTTAATACTTCAGGCAATTTCATGACAGTTTCCAGCTTATAATCAGGTTTTTCTTCCGGCGTAGCTATATTTTCGACGGGTATAGATTTGCTTTCTGACACTTCTGCAACGGGAACCGCGGTTCTGCATTTCAGCATGGTCATCAATTGTATGGAGACGAGGAGGATATTGAGCAAGGTCATGTATTTGGTGAGTATCATTGTGATGTTAACGTCTTTTGAATTTCCGGCAATATTATGGCTATTTCCTTAGCAGATAGAATTCTCGAATATCAGTTTAGTTTAAATCCTCCCTTTGATCTTTCTAACCAGGTTGAATGGTTGATGCCGTATGAAGACGAAGAAACACGCCGTGTGATGCGGATGTTCTACAAGCGATTTTATGATGACGAAAATGACCGGACCTTTATTTTGGGGATCAATCCCGGAAGATTTGGTGCAGGAGTTACAGGAGTTCCATTCACGGATCCCATCAGGCTTGAGCAACTTGGGATCGAAAATTCGTTTTCAAAACGTCAGGAGCTCTCCAGTGTTTTCATGTATTCTATGATGGATCAATGCGGCGGTGTCGAACAATTCTATTCTAAATTTTATATAGCGTCCCTCAGCCCGCTTGGCTTTGTCAGACATGGGAAAAATTATAATTATTATGATGACCGTGAACTGACAGAAACGGTGACACCGTATATCATACAAAACATAGAATCACAAATCCAGTTTGGTGCAGACCGTTCAGTTGTTTATTGCCTTGGACAGGGTAAAAACTATACTTTTCTTGAGTCGCTCAATCAACAATACAAATGGTGGAATAGGGTAGTACCCCTACCCCACCCTCGCTGGATCATGCAATACAAGCTGAAACGTAAGGATGAATTTATAGGAATGTATAAAACAGCATTTGATTGCTTACAACAAAACAAGGAATGGAAATAATCCAATCAATTCTGAATGACCACTTTTGAAGTCCAGATTCCTTCTTTTGTAAAAGCCCTGATCAAATAAATACCGGAATGTACTGAGGATACATCCAGTTGGTCATTGACATTTTCCTTGCTGGTCTTTACAACTTTACCATCCAGCGAATACAAAGCCAACTCATTGATCTCCAGATCTGATATAAATTTTATTTCTGTTGACGCAGGATTTGGACTGATGCTGATGGCATCTTCATCCAGGTTGATGTCAGCCAAAGCATTTTCAAATTCAAGGGCCAGAATCTGATATCCGGATGTAAAGGGAAATGATCCGTCAAATTGTGTGCCGATACCTCTTACGGCATTATAACCTTCAATATCCAGCAGCGTGAAACCTGTTTCAGGGCCTACACGAATCGTAGCATTATTTCCCAGATAAGTAGTTACAAAAACATTGTATCCGGACGTATCAGTACCAACAATCGAATCAATCGTATAATGGGCCATTGCCAGGTGACTTCCTTCATTCTCCTCTCTTATTTCTTCAATGAGTTCCGGAGAAGTGAGCGAATTACCTGATGATAAAACTGTGATCTCTTCAGGAATAATTTCCAATAATCCATTGAATTGATCAATCACTCCTCGTATACTCAATTCATCACCTTCAGTGACTGTATAAGTTCCGGGATCAAAAGAAAAAACATTGATGCCCACATTATATTCATCGATAATATAAAATGAATAACCCTCAGAATTGAAGTTGATCCCATGCACAACTCCTGTAACTGTTGTTGGTACGCCATTAAATATGTGCTGACCATTATCATCTGACAGTCGTAAATGCTGCATTGAAAATAGTGTAGATCCATCGGGATTATATACTGCCACAGTGCCAGTCATGCCTACGCCTATATGGACATCACACTGATATTCATACAATCCTGCCGTGTTGAATTCATTATCATAAATCCAGGGTCCCTCAGCCGGTGCACCGCTAAAAAAGCTTTCCGGATTGTCGGGGTACTCGCTTTGCAAGCCATTTACATTATGAGGCACTGCTTCATTATTGAGCCAACGCAG
>JANMVA010000155.1:0-9396 GCA_031392195.1 Saprospiraceae bacterium
AAAATTGCAGACACCATCCATGCTAACGCAGATACCCAGGATACAGATGCACTGGGGAAAGCAGCTGAAGCCATTGCCGAGGAAAAGGCACGCAAGTCAAAAACAAAATCCAAGGAATCACTTCTCAGTGCCATCACTGAAACGTTAGGTGAGTCGCTTGAAGATGTTGGTGACAGCATTGGTGCCATCGCTTCAGTCGTCGCCGGTAAAATCGGAGATGCAGTGAATGAAATGAGAAAGGATGCCGGTGATGCGGCGCATGAAGCAAAAGAAGAAATTAAAGATTCATTTGAAAAAGTAAAAAACATGGGAAAAGACCAGGATCAACCTAACACAGAAGAGAATACTTCAGAGAAGAAAGAAGCAAATGCTTTTGCCAACATTGCTGACAAGCTTGAAGATGTATTTCATACTTTGAAAGAAGAAGCCGGAGATATCTTCGATGAAGTGAAAGAAGATCTGAAAGAAACAATCGATGACCTGAAGCACAAAATGAAAAAGGAGGATGCTGATAAAACAAGTTCATCTTTCACTGAAGGTGAAGAAAGGAAAGAAAGCAGCTTTTCCAATCTGACAGATAAACTTGAAGATGTGTTACAGGATCTCAAACAAGAGGCCGGAGAAATTTTTAAAGACGTGAAAGAAGATGTCAAAGAAACGATCGAAGACATCAAAAGCAAACTGAAGAAAGACGAGGATAAAGATGTAGCGGACAAAAGCGAATAAATAATAAAGCAGTAATAAACAAAAAAGGATGTGCAATGAGCACATCCTTTTTTGTTTATTGCCGATGCACTAATGCACCAAAATAGTTGTCATTATTTTCGAACGAATTTCTTGCTGTAAATTCCTTCACTGGTTTGGATTTGGATAACATACATGCCCGGAGTAAAGCGGGAAAGCTCTACAACATGCTGATTCATCCCCTCGTTCAGGTTCCATTCAATCGAGTACAATGCTTTGCCGGTGAGGTCAAGCACATTTAATCTTGCCTCTTCCGCCACATCAGCGGTCAATGCGATTTGCACATAGTCGCCTGCCGGATTCGGATGTACGAGCAGTGAGGAATTATCCAGGACATCTCCTGTGCCAGTTGCAAATTGGCTGTCAACAATCGTCCCACGTTCCGGTGCTTCTTCACAAACAGCAGAGGTCTGATCGGTAACGATGCAGGCGGTTGAATTGTAAATCACAGCATCCATCAGTTCTATGTCATCTATGTACCATCCGTCTCCCGGCGTGTTATCATCTGTACCAAAACGAAATCTGATCTTCACATCCTGCCCAATGTAGTCACTCAGGTCGATGTATACAGGAGTCCATTCCAGTTCTTCAGAACTTAAACCTGAAAATGCATATAGATCAGGAATAGCAAATGTGGCGTATTGTAATCTACGTTCATATCCGTTCCT
The DNA here is from genome assembly GCA_031392195.1 of Saprospiraceae bacterium. Classification (GTDB taxonomy): domain Bacteria; phylum Bacteroidota; class Bacteroidia; order Chitinophagales; family Saprospiraceae; genus Opimibacter. The sequence continues at coordinate 1,413 of JANMVA010000155.1, forward strand.
GAAAACTTTGTCAGCTAATGGAGTCCAGTCAGTACCGTTCTTTGTGATCTCCAGAAATCCACCATCAGCACCCGCTTCCGTATCAAAATAATGATAGAACCTGAACACAGGATAAGTGCCTCCAATCGTGTAGTCATTTAAATTCTCAAGCCAATGATCGGATTCAGTTTCTACATCACTAACTTTCCACGAACCCACTCCTCCACGTGTGAAAACATCTTCCTGATACCAGGAATTCTCAATTGTTTTTTCTGGATCATAATCAATAAACCAGCGATCATAAGCATCACCCTCGATATCATCATATTCTACTTTGATGGAATGATTGGCAGGATCGGTCTGGAGTTGATAGACAATTTCTACTTCATCACCCGGTGCCATCTCATCAAGGATCCAGACTAATGAATTGCCTGTCACAGGTTCTACATTGGCAGATCCCGCGATATAAGATGTGCCCGGAGGAATATTGTCTTCAAGCGTAACATTGGTCAATGTGCCGTCAGTGTGATTGATTGCACGCAGTCTGACTTCAATCGGGTCTCCGGCTACAATTTCTTCAGTCATTGATTTTGTGAGCTTCAGTTCTTTTACACAGGCAGGTAATGGTTGGAAACCTGCAATGGCATCAGAGCGAACTAAAGGATCTCCGCCATCAGCATCCCAGCCCAAACCTCTCCGGGCGAAAACCTGCCAGATCAGACACTCATTCACGCCATTGTTATTGATCTGGTCAGCCTGGAGGATGGCATTTCGTGCATCGATAAATCCCGGATCTTCTACCTGCTGTTTCAATCCATCCATGACTAATTGGATTGCAATATTATTTCCTCCGGTTCCATTGAACAGGTCCGGATCCCATCCATATGCATCACTGAATGCCCAGTATAGATCCCATAACATGACAGCCCATACAGAACCAACTCCATGTGGGACACCTTCAAAAAGTACATCTTCAAATGTGTGCGGATTTTCATTAAAATCGGTGCTGTAAGGGAAGGTACGTATGCCTCTGCCATCGTTGCTTTGTTTAGCAGCAAATGTTCCAATTCCCCTTCTCTTGGCCCCTGTATCGCCGGCTTTTGTAGTAGTCACCAAAGCAAAAAAATCACTCCATCCCTCACCCATGCTCGATGCTTCTTCACCTGATAAGGTGTTTGAGGTACCGGGACCAGTAAGCCTGTTAGAAATACCATGCGCATATTCGTGCGCGATGATACCGTTATCTACTGTACCGTCTCTTCGGGCAGGTCCGCCATCCGGAGGAGGAGATACTAATGATACTTTTAATCCATTCGCAGCAGCGACCCTGATCCGCTGACAATCACTGTTTGCAATCATGACAGAAGGAATGATGACCAGCTCTGCATCCTGTCCTACACCCATCGTGATGACACCTTCTTCAAAATTGCAAATGATGGCACCAATAGCACCCGCATCCTGTGCATGAAGTACTTTCTCGCTAAAATCACATATACCGCGGTCGATCAGAACGATCTTACCATTGTAATCTATTTCATCTGTCAGCGGACTACATCCGGCTGTTGAATTTGAATTGGCAGCATCAGCAATTGCAACCAAACCAGTAACAGGAATGGAAGTGACGTCGTCACCAAAATTGGCCAGGCCTGTTAATATTTTTCCGGCCAGTTCAACCGGTTCAAGAACGTCAAGAAATTTACCACTGCCACTCTGGTCCCATGTAAACATTTTCATCCGTGGATTGAATCCGTCAACAGGGGTTGAAAAATTAGCATTGTTCAGACATGCATTACCGCCATTATCCTGGTTTCCGCATGCATTCACATCGCTATCTCCATGCTGTGCGTGAGCCTCAACATAGTCTTCATCCATGCCCAGGTTTGTATAATTCATTTCCTGAAAATTTCTGGAAACCTCAGTGAATCCATAGTGGTAAGCAAAATCATGCATGATGTTATTCCAATAGAATAAGTTGGTCACACCTGCACTCTGATTGCCTGATGGTTCTGCATTTGGATTGTATGGAAAATCAAAAACCAAACCTGCCCCGCCACTCACATTCACATCAGAATTATAATCCCAGTTCCTGTCGAGGAATGCATGCACATTGTTACCTCTTGTATAAGTGTATTCACTCCCTTCTTCGCCATCATCATCATGCCAGCCGAAAGGAGAAGCCTGTTGATCATTCACACCCGATACTAATTCAAAGCTTCCGTGATTCGGACTTTCTACCGTCAGAGGTAAAACCCTGTAAGACCCAAGAGCGCTCAGGGGGGAGGCCGGGGGAGCCTGCACGAAAGGTGCTACCTGTTCATCGCAATTTTCCTGAGGTGCCAAAAATCCATGATCAAATGAACAATGAAGTGTTAATAAAGTATGAGCTAAAATTTTTCCATCTTCAGCATCAACGATGGATTCATACAGTTGCCCGTTTTTTGCGGACTCTACATTCATACGGTAAACGAGATAAAATTCCTGAGTCGAAGAAAGATAGTATCCTAATTCAACCGGGATGTCTTGTAATGCAATGTCTGCTTTACTATAAACCGGCTTTCCTGATTTAGTCTCTTTGACATAAGTTGGAATAGAACGTGAGGCGATCCCTAATTCATGAGCTACTATGCTAATGGCTTGGGGAGCATCTATGGTAGGGGTATTTGTTATGGAAGGAAAAGACTTGAATGTCTTTAGTCTATGACCTGCAGCGGAAACCTTGCCATTAGACTGAAAAGCCAGGTTGAAATGGGTGTTAAAGATTTCCAAACCATTGTGAGTTTGTACAAAATGGACATTTCTAACCTGGTTATGCTCACTATAAACCTCATCCTTGATTCGCAGCTCACCGATTGAAGATTTGTCCAAACCATAATTGTTCCCAAGGAACTCATAGGCTTTGTCAGTATAATCGGTTGATTGTGAGTAAAGAGGCGAAAAAATAAAAAAAGAAGACAGTAGAAGCACTGTCTGCACCAGTAGGAATTTTTTCATAGTAGAATTTATAAGAAATTGCAGGCCTAAAAATACAAAAACTTGCCTACTCAATTGACGGAACCGACCCATTCATCCCTATATTGGTATGATATATGACAAAAAAAGCTAATTGGGTCATCATTGGACGTCACACTGTTATCGAAGCGCTCGATGCCGGACAATCCATTGATAAAGTGCTCGTAGACAGGCTCTCGACATTTAATGATGTGATCGAGCGATGTAAGAAGGCTGAGATCCCGGTCCAAAAGGTCCCGCGTGAGCGACTGGATAAATTTGGCACAAATCACCAGGGAGTAGCTGCATTCAGGGCCCAGGTTGAATACATTTCAATCGAAGACCTTGTCCCACATCTCTTTGACCAAGGCACAACACCCTTGCTTGTTTTATTAGACAGGGTCACTGACGTTGGAAATTTTGGCGCCATCGGCCGATCAGCCGAAGTGTTGGGTGCTGATGCCCTGATTTTTCCGGCCCGGGAGTCTGCGCAGTTAAACGCCGATGCAGTCAAAAGATCCTCCGGTGCCCTCTTAAGAATTCCTCTCTGCAGGGTGAAAGACCTTGTGTCCGCAGTCCGGTTTCTGAAGGAGAGTGGAATTGTAGTCCTTGCAGCTGACAGCAAAGGCGTTACGGCAGTTCAGGAAGTAGACCTAACTCAACCGACTGCTATCCTCATCGGCTCGGAGGGACAAGGCGTTGCTCCGGAATTATTGAGAATCGTAGATCAGATCATCCATATTCCCCAGATAGGCGAGATGGATTCATTAAATGTTTCCGTAGCTGCCGGTATTATTTTATATGAGGTGCAGAGACAACGATACGATCAGCAGGGTGAGGTCCAGAAAAAATCGAAGAATGAAAAAAAAGGTTGATCTGTTTGGATGTTTTTAAATTGAAAAAGGGAGCCTTTCATCAAATATTATGAAATCATTTAGGAGGCAGACACGTTACACTGCTTACTTTTGACACTTATATCAAAGACATGATTTCTACTTTTCTTCAGCGGTTTCTTTCACTTTCATTTTTTACTGGCTTACTATCTCTCTCGGCTTTGTCTTGTGCGACATCAAAAGCAGTTGAGTCGGATACCAATAAACTTTCTCAGTCCTTGCTGTGGAAGATCGAGCATAAAGATCAGGCTCAGCCATCTTATCTCTTTGGAACAATACATATGATACCCAAAGAATCTTTTTTTTATCCTGCCGGACTGGAAGAAGCTTTTTCAAAATCAGAGGATGTTGTTTTTGAAGTTGACCTCGATGACATGACAGGTATGGGCCCGATGATGGGTATGCTTTCCAACCTGATGATGAAAGATGGTGTGACGCTGGACGAGCTCATGACAAAGGAGGAGTACTCTGAGGTTTCAGCTTATTTTGAAAACATGGGGTTGCCCATGTTCCTGCTCAATAAAGTAAAGCCTATGTTTTTATCCATGTTGGCTGAGATCAATATGGATCCGGGCCAAATGAATTCAGATGCCATCGTATCATATGAAATGGAATTGTATGAGCGTGCGCAAAAAGATAAAAAGGATGTTGCTGGTTTAGAATCGCTGGAATATCAGATGTCATTATTTGATAGCATACCTTACAAGGACCAGGCTCAGATGTTGATCGATGCTGTTCAAAGTGTTTCTACCGAAAGTGACATGTTTGATGAAACGGTAGAACTGTATAAGAAGCAGGATATCGAAGCAATGGTAGCCATGATGCGAGAAGATGGCCAGGCAGCAGCATCAACGTATGAAGATGTATTATTGAAAAATCGCAATGAAAACTGGATTCCTGTAATGTCAACCATGATGAAAAAAAGTCCTGTTTTCTTTGCTGTCGGAGCAGGTCACCTGGCCGGTGATAATGGGGTCATAAAGCTTTTGAGAAAAGCAGGTTATACACTTACTCCGGTATCAGTCCACAGGACAACTGCGACGAAGCAAAAAATCTAACTCTTTTTCGGTTCAGGGAGTGCATGTCCGCATTTATGACAGAAACCGGAATCAAACAGATGATCACCATCTCCACAGTTAATACATTTCGTTTTTAATCGGTTACTTGGCCTCAGCACACGGCTGGATATTTCCGCTGTGACAATTCCGGTCGGTACAGCGATCACACCATATCCCAGGATCATCACTAATGAGGCTAAAAACTTTCCCCATCCCGTGACAGGTATAGCGTCGCCATATCCAACCGTAGTCAATGTTACAATAGCCCAGTAGATCCCTTCCAGTACGTTGGTGATTTGATCATTTTGGCCAACTTCCACCATATACATCAGCGCACCGAGGACCATAGAAGCAATTGCTATAAAACTTAGAAATACCGTGATTTTTACCCTGCTCGCTCTGAGCGCACTTGCAACTATCGCTCCCTCCCGGACAAAATGTCCCATTTCAAATATTCTGAAAATCCGCATGAGTCTGAATAAGCGAACAATCAGTAGATTCTGTCCACCCTGAATAAAAAGTCCGATATAACTCGGTAGCACTGCAAGTAAATCAATGATGCCAAAAAATGAAGTAATGTATTTCCATCTATCCTTCGCGCTATAAATCCGTAGTAAATATTCAATTGTGAATAGGATCATGAAAAACCATTCGCCGGCTCTGAGTAATTCCCTGATTTTTGGAGAAATACTCCCAACAGTTTCGACTGTCGCCATGATAACACTGATGACGATCAGGTAGATGACGACGATATCAAACCGGTTACCTGCCGGATTGTCACTGCGAAAAACTACAGTGTATAATTTCTCTCGTAAAGTTTGGTTTCGGGGCATCAGGATTGCATCACAACAGGTCCTTGTTTAGATCGGTCAGGCCAAGTTATAACTTCCCTTTTAAATAATGCCCGGTGACTGATTCCTTGCATTTGGCTACCTGCTCAGGTGTTCCCTGGATCACCAGGTGACCACCTTCATCACCTCCGCCAGGGCCGAGATCGATGACCCAGTCTGCAGTTTTGATGACTTCCATATTATGCTCAATGATGACTACAGTATGTCCCTTTTCAACCAAAGCATTCAATGCGCGCAATAAGATGTTGATATCATGAAAATGCAATCCGGTTGTAGGTTCATCGAAGATGAATAGTAGATGCCTGTCATCTCTTTCTTTTCCTAAAAACGAAGCAAGCTTTACTCGTTGAGCTTCACCACCTGACAATGTGCTCGATGCCTGTCCAAGCTTAATATATCCCAGGCCCACATCTTGCAGAGGCTGCAAGCGTTCCGCGATATCTTTTTCTTCCACAAAATAATCGATGGCTTGATCTACACTCAGATCCAGGATATCATAAATATTTTTCCCTTTGTATTTTATTTCGAGGATTGGTTTTTGAAAACGTTTGCCACCACATTCATCGCAGAGCAATTTGACATCAGCAAGAAATTGCATTTCCACGACAATCTCTCCGTCACCTTTACATGTCTCACACCGGCCGCCCTCCACATTGAATGAAAAATGTTTTGGTTTGTATCCATTTACTTTTGCAAGGTGCTGATCAGTCATCAATTTTCTGATGGCATCATATGCCTTTATATAAGTGATCGGATTGGAACGCGAACTCCGGCCTAAAGCTTGCTGTCCAATCACCTCTATACCTTCCACTCTTTTGAAATCACCGGATAAAGCTTTTAATAAGTGTGCATGCGATCCCGCCGTAATCCCTAGTTGAGTGGATAAGGCAGGCTCAAGCACATGACGGATCAATGTAGTTTTTCCTGACCCACTCACACCTGTCACCACAGTCATGCAATACAATGGGATCTGTACATCGATATTGAGAAGGTTATGCAACCTTGCTCCCTGGATCAATATTTTATTAGGTGATGTTCTTCTTTTTTTCGGGATGGGAACACTTTTATTTCCGGTCAGGTATTGCTGAGTGAGACTGATCATTTCCTCTGAACCGTTTTCAAGAAAATCCAGATATGGTCCCTGGTAAACAATTTGTCCCCCATGAATACCGGCTGCCGGGCCGACATCAATGATGTAGTCAGCTTCGCGGATAATTTCTTCCTCATGTTCAACCACCACCACTGTATTTCCCAGGTCTCTTAATTCATAAAGCACTTTCAATAATTGACCTGTATCCTTTGGATGAAGACCAATGCTGGGCTCATCGAGGATGTATAAAGAACTCGTAAGGTTGCTGCCCAGGTTCCGGGTGAGATGGATTCGTTGTGTCTCACCACCACTCAATGTAGAAGAGATCCTTTCGAGATGCAGGTAGCCAAGCCCGACATTGCTCATCGTTCGTAACCTGTTTTTGATCTCAAATAAAATCCGGGCAGCGGTTAATTGCTCGTATTCGGATATCTGAAGGTTGTCAAAGAATACGCGAAGATCTTTGACCGACATGTCAGCTAACTCCGGTAATGATCTGCCAACGACTTTTACATATGTGGCTTCCGGTCGTAATCTTCCACCACCACATTCACTGCAGGTTGTCCGTCCGCGATAGCGTGCAAGTGTTACCCGGTTTTGAATTTTATAGCTCGCCTGTTCTAATTCTTTAAAATATCCATTGATACCGTAGATATCCCCTTTTCCATCCCACAAGAGTTTTTTATCCGGTTTTGATAGATCAATATATGGTCTGTGAACAGGGAATCCAGCCTTACCGGCTTTCTTGACAAATTCCTGTTTCCATAAAATTGATTTTTCACCAAGCCAGCATGCAACGGCTCCTTCATATACACTGAGAGAGGCATTGGGAATAACTTTATCCTCATCGATCCCAATTATTCTTCCGAATCCTTCACACCTGGGGCATGCACCGACGGGATTGTTGTAGTTGAAAAGCTTTGGTTCTGGTTCAATAAAAGTGAGGCCATCCAATTCGAACCGGTTATTGAAGTCGGCCTCGCCATCCACGACGCGCTGTTGGAAGCTGGTCGCCTCATCGGCCTGGCGTCGCAGCAACTGGGTCACTGCAGGTTGTCCGTCCGCGATAGCGTGCAAGTGTTACCCGGTTTTGAATTTTATAGCTCGCCTGTTCTAATTCTTTAA
>JANMVA010000165.1:0-3701 GCA_031392195.1 Saprospiraceae bacterium
TCTTCGGCGGTACTTCATTGTTGATCCTCGTCGGGGTTGTATTGGATACACTGCAGCAAGTTGAAAGTCATCTCCTGATGAGGAAATACGACGGGCTAGTTAAATCAGGTAAACTGAAAGGTCGCAGCGGCAGTGGAATGCAGATAGGCGCCAATATGTAATTGAGGCTGATGATATCTTTTCTCTCTTCATCCAATTCTTTCTGATCCCTTCATGGTGACAGGATCCAGATTTTATCTCAAATCAGAGGAGGAAGTTGAAATAATCAGGGAAAATTGCCTCCTTGTGAGTGCTACCCTTGCAGAAGTTGCTTCCCATATGAAACCAGGTATTACAGGAAAGACCCTGGATACGATTGCAGAAACATTTATTCGGGACCATAAGGCAGAGCCGGCATTCAAAGGATATCCGGGGACTCTATTTGATTTTCCTGCCACTTTATGTATTTCTTTCAATGAAGTGATTGTTCACGGCATTCCGGATGGCAATATGATCAAAGAAGGAGATGTTGTTTCAGTCGATTGCGGCGTGAAGAAAAATGGTTTTTACGGGGATGCAGCTTTCACCTTCGCAGTCGGAGAGATCCATGAAGAGGTGATGGGTTTACTGGTCACTACCCGGGAATGCCTGGACCTTGCAATTGCAGAATCCATAGCAGGCAACAGAATTGGGGATATTGGATTTGCTATCCAGAATCATGCTGAGACAGTGCATAAGTATGGAGTCATCAGGGAAATGGTGGGTCATGGTCTGGGAAAGAAGCTTCATGAGCCCCCCGAAATTCCGAATTATGGAAAAAGGGGCAAAGGAGCCATCCTTCAGGAAGGGATGGTCATCGCGATTGAACCCATGATCAACCTTGGTAAGAGGGAAGTTATAATGAAAAAAGATGGATGGACCCTGGTGGCTAGGGATCTGAAACCCTCCGCACATTATGAGCATACGGTGGTCATCAGGAAGTCAAACGCGGATGTCCTTTCAGATCACGGGGTTATCGACCAGGCTGTAAAAAATAATGACAGTTTGGCCAGAATATGGAGAAAAAAGTAGATATTTGCACTCCAAAATCAAAAAATGGCGAAACAGCAGGTCATCAAGCAAGATGGAATTATTGAAGAGGCCTTGTCAAATGCCATGTTTAGGGTTAGGTTAGAAAACGATCATATGTTGATTGCAACGATTTCAGGAAAGATGCGAATGAACTATATCCGCATCCTCCCGGGAGATAAAGTTTCAGTTGAAATGTCGCCCTACGATTTGTCAAGAGGAAGGATAACCTATCGATATAAATAATAACACAAGGCTCATCGCCTATAACTAATACGACGTATGAAAGTCAGAGCTTCGATTAAAAAAAGATCAGTTGACTGCAAGATTGTCAAGCGGAAGGGGAGACTCTATATTATCAACAAGAAGAATCCAAAATTTAAACAGCGCCAAGGCTGATAAAATACATAGACTCATATGGCCAGGATAGCAGGTATAGATCTTCCAAGAAATAAAAGAGGCATTATTAGCCTTCAATACATTTATGGCATTGGCCCTACCAGGGCTAAAAAAATCCTCCAACAGGCTTCCATCTCAGAACAGGTGAAAGTCCAGGATTGGTCGGATGATAATGTCATGAATATCTCCAGGATTGTTCAGGAACAATATAAAGTTGAAGGTGAGCTTCGCTCTGAAGTCCAGCTTCACATCAAGCGTTTGATGGACATCGCCTGCTACAGGGGTATCCGCCACAGGAAAGGCCTTCCGGTCCGCGGCCAGCGAACAAAAACAAATGCACGCACGCGTAAAGGAAAGCGCAAGACTGTTGCAAACAAAAAGAAAGTAACTAAATAATCAGACCTCAACCCAGATCATATAGCATATGGCTAAAACAGTAAAAAAAGTAGCGAAGAAGCGTAAAGTGAAAGTAGAGTCTGATGGAAAAGCTTTCATCCAGGCTACATTCAACAACATCATCGTTACAGTGACCAATCGCGCAGGTCATGTGATTTCCTGGGCTTCAGCCGGTAAAGCTGGATTCAAAGGCTCAAAAAAGAACACCCCTTATGCTGCACAAGTAGCTGCATCAACAGCTGCGCAAGAAGCATACGATGCAGGCATGCGTTCGGCTGAAGTGTTTGTGAAAGGACCGGGTTCAGGTCGTGAGGCAGCCATTCGCGCAATTGATGCTGTTGGTGTCCGTGTTTCCAGAATTCAGGATTTAACTCCGGTACCACACAACGGTTGCCGTCCACCTAAAAGAAGAAGAGTCTGATTTGCCTCTCGGGGGCATGATTTAATCATTCGAATTATCACAATTTTTATATGGCAAGATATACCGGACCCACCACGAAAAAAGCCAGAGCCCTGGGCGAGATGATCTATGGCTTTGACAAAAGTTTTGAGCGTAAAAAATATCGCCCGGGTCAGCATGGCAACTCTAAACGTCGCCGCCAGAAATCTGAATATGCTCTCCAGTTGCTGGAAAAGCAAAAAGCAAAATATACTTACGGAGTCCTTGAGCGCCAGTTCAGGAATATCTTCGAAAAGGCAAGCTCTAAAAGTGGTGTTACAGGTGTTGTGCTTCTCCAATTGCTGGAATCGCGCCTTGATAACACAATTTTCCGTTTAGGTGTAGGCAAGACCCGCAGAGCTGCACGTCAGCTTGTTTCGCACAAACATGTATTGGTCAATGGCGATCTTACCTACGTTCCTTCATATCAGCTGAAACCGGGAGATGTTGTTTCCGTTCGCGTAAAATCTCAGCACATCGAAGTAATCGTTGATAATGTAGCCGCTAAAACCGACATCCGAAAATTCCCATGGCTGGAGTGGAACCCGGATCGCATGGAAGGAAAGTTCCTGGGCTATCCGGAACGTGATGACATTCCTGAAAAAATCAACGAACAGTTGATTGTGGAATTGTATTCTAAGTAATCAACAAGGTTAGAGTAACAGGCCTTGACAAACTGTTACGATTCTTCTCTATTCATTCATTAGTTCATTAGAAAACGTCTTTATGAGCATCCTTAATTTTCAAAAGCCGGATAAAATATTACTCCAGAAAGCCACTGACTTTCATGGACAATTTGAATTTAAACCTCTTGAGCCCGGTTTTGGTCAAACCATTGGAAATGGACTGCGTCGGGTTTTATTGTCTTCACTGGAAGGATACGCGATTTCTGCGATCCGGATTGCAGGCGTTGATCATGAGTTTTCCAGTATACCGGGTGTAGTAGAAGATGTAGTGGATATTATTTTGAATATAAAGCAGATCCGTCTTAAAAGCGCATTGAAGGGGGACAAAGCAGCAGAGCACCAGGTCTATATCACGATCAGCGGACAGGAAGAATTCAGGGCTAAAGACATTGAAACAAAAACCAATGTTTTTAAAGTCATGAACCCGGATCTTTTGATCTGCCGCATGGAGCCTTCTGTCAATCTTGAACTTGAGATGACGATTACAAAAGGCAGAGGATATGTGGCAGCAGAAGAAAACATGCCTGAAAATGCAGCGATCGGCGTTATCCCGGTAGATGCTATCTATACACCGATCAAAAAAGTAGCGTACCAGGTTTCAAACACCCGTGTAGGCCAGCGCACAGACTATGAAAAACTGAGCATTGAAGTAGAAACGGATGGCACTATTCATCCTGAAGAAGCGATCAAGGAAGCCAGCCGTATCATGATCCAGCACCTGATGCTGATCACGG
>JANMVA010000249.1:0-4142 GCA_031392195.1 Saprospiraceae bacterium
GAAGTCACCGCGCGGGAATTGAAGCTTCATTTTCAACAATGCCGGTTAAGAGTTTTTCGATTGAAGGAACAATGACCCTGAGTGAAAACAAGATCAAACAGCTCGATGAATACATTGATAACTGGGAAACAAATGCACAGGAAAACATTACACATGAAAACACACAGATCGCATTTTCTCCAAATATGCTTGCCAGTCTGAAAGGATCATATTCATTATTTCCTCAATCTGCACATCAATTTAACATTCACTTCACCGGCCGATTTGTTGGAAAGCAATATGTCGATAACACTTCAAATCCTTTTTCAGCACTGGATGAATATTTTGTTACAGATGGCGGAATAACATGGAAATGGAATACACTTTGGGCAAAGAATTTGCGCGTCAGCTTTTTTGTCAAAAACCTGTTTGATCATCAATACGAATCCAATGGCTGGATCTACCGGTTCCGATCACCCTCTTACAATCCGGTTCCGGATGATGCTTATGCTGGAGCAGAAGAAGGAAGCCTGTACCATCTCAAAGGATATTTCCCCCAGGCAGGCAGGCAGTATTATCTAAAGCTAAGCCTTGCTTTCTGATCAATAATTGTAGGTGAATCCTATCCTGTAGCTAAACGGGAATCGAAGGGATTGCGAATCGTCAAGTACATTATAATGGATAGAAACAAATGTGCTAAATGGATATCCGTTTGAAAGTCCAAGACCGAGGTATACAAAATCCTCCTCCACCTTCCCTTTTTCAACTTTCCCATCAGATCCAATCACAGGCGAACCGTCAGGATATACAAAGGGTCGGGTCAGGAAAGCATGTTCATATTCAGCTTGAATGAAAATACCCTGTAGGAAAGGAGTTGCATCCTCCCAGCTCCAGAGTGGCTTCATGCGGGCAAAAACCGTTGGTCCGAAGTCGAATGCACTAAACTTAGCGTTCTCAATCGGGTACTTTTGAAAAAAGTAATCAACCTTGAGCATGAATCCGACAGAAAGTGATTCACTCAGCCGATAAGCAACATTTGGGGCCAATCCGAACTCGAATGCCCGGTTATAAAACCTTATATTTCCGATATTAAGTCCATAGCCCACCCGCGAAGGCTCTTTATCATCCTCTTCTGTCCTGACTGACTGGCTGAATCCGGTCATGGTAGTTGAAATTAGAACCATAAAGGCGAGGAGAAACTGGAGCAATGCTTTCATAAAGAGGTTTTTTACATAATAGAATGTCAAATCTCTAACGATTTGGTAGCTTTTTTAGCTATTAAGGAAATATTAAATATTGAAATGCGTAATTTGCGTCCCCGTAAGGCTCCCCCTACAACAAAACCCCATCTGAGAATCAAGACGTTATCCCTTGAAATAATTGGTTTACACACTACTTTTACCACATGTATAGAAAGATTCAGTTAGTTCAGGCATTCATTTGCCTCGTATTTACCCTTCTATCCTCCTCCGTTTCCGGGCAGCATGTCCTCCGCTTCCAGAATTTAAGGGCGTCGATCTCTGATGACCTGAGATATAAAGAACACTTCAAAGCTTATACCCTGGGCACTTTCGACACCAAGTCTGCTTCTGATGTACTGAGATCACAGGATTATTTTAAAGAAATCACGATTGAAACAGGCAGGGAGTCTTTTTCCTTTGAGCTCTATGCCAAAGATCTGCGCCCCGCACATTACAAGCTCAGGGTCAGAGATGAAACCGGTATCCACGAATGGCCCCGATCTCCAAATAAAACTTACTACGGATATACTTCGACCGGAAATGATCCAGTGAGGATTACGGCTGATGATGATTTTTTCAATGCCCTCATCTTTAAAGGCAATGAAGAATACTATATCGAAGCCGCCAACAATTTTTTGCCTGGCGCTCCTGAAAATCAATATATCATATACAAGGCTAGTGATAATGTAAAGCAAATGCATCCCGGTTCTTGCGGAACAGATGAACATCATAAAGTACATAAGCACTCCTCAACTGACAGTGAAGAACAGCAAGATTCTCCAAATCGGTTATTGGTATGCAGAGTCCTGCAGATCGCACTGGCCAATGACTTTGAAATGTTCCAGGAAAAAGGAAGTGTTATGGCAGTTGAAAATCATAATATGGCAGTCATTAATAATGTGCTGACGAACTATGATTTCGAATTCACGATCGACATGGAGTTTGATGTTGTTGAGATCTATGTGGCCGCAAACAATGGTCAGGATCCCTGGACGAACAGTACTGATGCCAATACCCTCTTAGATGATTTCTCTGACTGGGGCGGGAATGGGTTCGATAATGCACACGATGTAGGGGGGCTATGGTCAAACCGCGATTTCAATGGAGATGTGGTCGGTCTGGCATGGGTAGGAACCATCTGCCAGAACAATTTCAAATACCATATCCTTCAGGATTTTACTAATAATCCGGGATGGCTTCGTTGCCTCCAGGCCCATGAGATGGGACATAATTTTGATGCAAATCACGATGCGGTCGGGTCAAATACAATCATGGCACCTACGGTCCAGGATGTCAATGCGTGGTCAACGGCATCGCTGAGTTCGATCAACAGTTTTATGAGTGGCATCAATTGCCTCAGCTTGTGCGGTACATCTTCACCTCCTGTAGCAGATTTTTCTGCTGATGAGACAGAAGGATGTAAACCGCTTACTGTGCATTTTAATGATGAGAGCACCAATAATCCCACTAGCTGGTCATGGTCATTTCCGGGTGGTTCCCCACCTTCCAGCACCGCAGAGAATCCTACCGTCATCTACAACAATGCAGGTGTTTTCGATGTGTCACTTACGGTTTCAAATTCTGCGGGATCGGATGCCGTGACGTATAATGATTTCATCACTGTTCTGGATATTCCTCAGGCTGATTTTGATTTTACCATTAATGAGCTCAGCGTTGATTTTGACAACATGAGTGAAGATGGTGATACCTATTTCTGGGAATTTGGTGATGGCAATACATCGACGCAGACAAATCCTGTTCACGAATACGAAGAAGACGGAATCTATGAAGTCGTGCTCGAAGCCTCAAATGAGTGCGGAACTGACGTATTCATAGTGGAAATTGAGATCATTACAGAGCCAACAGCTGATTTTGTAGCAAGCCAGGAAGATGGCTGCGATCCTTTTGAAGTGGACTTCATCAATTATTCTTCTAATAATGCCACCTCATTCTTTTGGAGCTTCCCGGGCGGTTCACCACCTACATCCACAGCCTTTGAACCATCTATTGTCTATGAAATACCGGGAACTTTCGGTGTGACACTTACAGCGTTTAATGATGCCGGAGAAGACACGTATACCGTTTCAAATTATATCACAGTCATTCCTCAGCCCAACGCAACTTTTACTTCAACTGTTGAAGGCCTTCAGGCAACTTTCAATTCGGCCGGCAGCATAGGCACTAGTTACTTATGGAATTTTGGCGATGGTGATAACAGCAGTCTTCAAAATCCTGTTCACATCTATGAAGAAGGAGGTGCATACAATGTCACACTGACAGTCTCCAACCAGTGCGGCACAGACGTGAAAACTGGCGTAGTGACTGTAGTAGAGGCTCCTGTTGCCATTTTCACTTCTAATGTGACAGATGGTTGTGCTCCCCTCGTAGTTCAATACACAAATCAATCACTTGGATTGATTAATAGTTATAGCTGGGTTTTTGAGGGTGGCTCTCCACCAACTAGCAATACACCAAATCCTTTGGTCACTTATCACAATACCGGCACTTTTGATGTCACACTGACAGTCTCCAATTCAGTCGGCAGTGATGTTCAATTCAACAGCAACTATATCACCGTTCATCCTGAAACTATCAGTGACTTTGACTATGATGTGAATGGCTATACTGTTGTATTTACAAATCTTTCAAATTTCTCTACAAGCTCCACCTGGACGTTTGGCGATGGATTGATCAGTGATGATGAACATCCCGTTCACACATATGATACCGATGGCACTTATACAGTGGTGCTGACTTCAGAAGGTTTGTGTGGACCTGAAACCTCAAGCGCTGTCGTCGTGATCGAATCTTTACCTGTATCTGATTTCTCATTTAATCAATCAAGCTCTTGCATACCTGCTGTAGTTCAGTATACAAATGAAAGCAGCCAGAATGTTACTTCGTTCGCCTGGAGCTTTCCGG
>JANMVA010000255.1:0-13625 GCA_031392195.1 Saprospiraceae bacterium
AAATTAGTCAAATAAATTCATAAACGATGATGCATCAGAAAAGCATTTACTTTTGTCCATGCACTATTTTGTACCCGAGCACTCCATCGTCCGAAAAATCTGGAGCAAGAGCGACACCATCATCTTTATCTTTGCCGGCTCGGCTGCTGAGTTTGCGCTTAATAAAGCTGTCGACTGGTTGTATTACACCGGCAAGCTACCGGCAGATCCAATTGGTCGTTTATTTTCAACTGTGGCATATGCACGACAAATTGTTTTCTCGGAGAATGAAGCGGCGCTAAAAGCAATTGATAAGATAACAGGTATCCACGCAGCAGTGGAAGCCAGCCGTCAACAGAAAATACCTGATTGGGCGTACAGGGATGTCCTTTTTATGCTGATCCATTATTCGATCGCATCGTATGAATTATTGGAAAAAAAATTAACGGAGGCTGAAAAAGCAGAAGTGTTTGATGTGTTCTATCGAATGGCAGTGCGGATGAATTTGAACGGACTTCCCGCGAGTTTCAATGAGTGGGAAATCATGCGCAACGAACACCTGGAGAATAATCTTCACAAGGGTGATTTTACAATTGACCTGTTTAAACAATATAAAAAACATCTGGGCCATTTTCGATACATGCTTTTAATCCAGGGGCAGATATTAGTTGTGCCAGAAAGGGTAAAGCATCTGCTAGGCCTAGGAAAATTTTCATGGATAAGCCTGATCCTACCTCCTTATCAATTGAGCAAAAAATTAAAGCTGGACTGGTTTCTGAAATCATTGGTCCTGCCCAAAAAATATATGGCCCAGATCAAAGATCTCGATGTAACGCCTCATTGAATTGAATCTTATAACCTTATCCATTTCAAAATCTGCGGAACATAACCTTTACGGGATAATTGTATCATGTACATTCCCGGCTTTAGCTCAGACATGTCTAATGACCAGGCGAACCCAAAATTTCTTTCCTGCTGAAATACCAATTGTGCATCGATCGAAAAGATTCGTAAGATATCTGAGAAGTAAGAGGAAGGCGGATCGATAAAACGAAGATGAAGCATTCCATCAGCGGAAGGATTATTTGCAATAATGATAAGATCATTTTTTTCTAACTCAGCAATACCTGTCAAAGGTGTATCACGTTCATATATGTAAACAGCACCACCATCAATCACTTCCTCATTCGCGATCGTATCAGCTAACCATGCTCCTACAACAATTTGTGAGCCGCTCACATCCACAGCATCTTCTCCGAACAAATCAGCAATCGAACGATCCGTGCCGGCCAGTTTTTCTACTGCCAGCCATTGATCATTGCTTTGCAATTCAAAGACATAAGCTGCTCCTGCGCCAGAGCGGAAGTTCTGTCCATTAGCATCCTCAGATTCACCTCCGGCACCGATCACACATACAGTGCCATCCATTGAAATAGCCCTTCCAAAATGTGCACCTGAACTGATATCAGAAGCATACACCTTTTGTTTTTCAATCCATTGATTATTATCCCAGTAATAGAAATACGCAGCACCTGTATTGCTTCCGGTGCCTCCTCCCGGTTGATCTGATTCACTGCTTTTTCCAATCACGGCCCATCGGCCGGAAATAGCGACATCCCAACCGAATGCTTCAAAACTATTCTGATCGGCCGGTGTAATTTTTCTAAGGACTGCGGATGTCAGATTATCAAAATTGCATGAACTACAATAAGCTCCATATGCAGCACCTGTTTCCAGTAATCCGAAATTTTCATCTTTTTTAAATGCACCGATCACGACACCGGTTTCATCGATATCAACATATTTACCAAAATGATCACCTGCCTCGCGATCAGGTGCAACAAGCTTGCTAATCTGGATCCATGTATGATCAGGTTGATGCTTGAATACATATGCAGCTCCGGCATCCTGTAGAATATTTCCACCTGATGCATCCGTATCATCACTGTAAGCACCGATCAGGGCATATTCTCCACCGATCGCAAGATTGCTTCCAAAGTAATCGGCATTTGAAGGGTTAGTGACCATAAGACTGTCATCCAGTATCCAAACATCATCTGCATCCCGATGGTAGGCATATACTCTGCCTGCATTACCCGCTCCGTGGTGATCTTCATTGAAAGCACCTACCATTGCATAGTTTTGATCAATGGCAACGTAAAAACCAAAGTAGCCCAGAACTTCTCTGTGGGGTGAAATGAGTTTTTGAATTTCCCTCCAAACACCATCGTTTCCAAGTTGGTAGATATATGCTGCACCACTGCTTGTGATTGGAAGATTCGTTCCGTCTTGACCTTCTTCCCACCAGGCACCGGCGATCATGAATGAATCAGAAATGGCGACAGAAATGCCGAGATTATCAGCGGGTGCCTGATCCGTGCTGCCGAGTTTTTGTTTCAGATCCCATGACTGAGCCTGAAATGATCCGTAATTTGTCAGCAATGCCAGAGCAACGAGGAGAAGTAGAGTTGTGTTTTTCATCATGCTGATAAAACTACTCTACGCGGATATCCCGCTTTTCACCTGAAAGGATGAATTTCTGTGGTAAGTAAGCAGTCATCGGTAAAAAGTCATCGGTACAGTCATCGGTGTGCGGTGGTGACACTAATTCTATCTTGGGTAGTTATTCTCAGCATAGGTTAATAACCCTTAAGGGAAAGCAAGGAAAGTGAGGATTTTAATCATCTCTGATTGCTTCTTCAAAACTTGCAGCTCTATTCTCCGTTAGTTCTGAAGCATCCCTTTTCATTTAACAGTATTGATTTTCACCTCATGGCTATGCTGCCATTCATAAATGAAATCATATGTGTATGAAAACCTGCATCACACTTTTTCTATTGAGCTTCATAGTTGGTACTTCAGTTGCACAAAAAGCAGAATCGGTAAAAACAAAAAAAGAAATTGATATTCAGGGTCTTTTGTTTGCGCATTCCTGGAGTCTCATTGAGCTTAACGGCGTTTCAACTTTGCAGCCGGGTATCAAGCAAGCATATATTACATTTCAGCGGGGAGAATTTGGTTATAACCGCATGTCCGGATTTACAGGATGCAATTATATTGGAGGCAGAATCAATCTTCCAGATGATGACGGAATCATTTTTCATCCTGATCTCATCACCAATGATAATTGTGCTGGCAGCACCGTCGAATCACCATTGATGCAGACAATTATGAATGCGGATAGCTGGTCAGAAAAAAATGGCCAACTCCTTCTACACCGCAAAGGAAAAGTAGTCGCGAAATGGAATCCAACTAATTATTCAAATGGCAGCCTCACCGGAGCCTGGGAGCTTGGCTACCTCAGTGGGCTATCCAAACCTTTTTCTGAAATCTATCCTGAATCTCAATGTCCAAGGCTGGTTTTTTCTCCCGGACAAAATATGGCCACAGGTTATTCAGGGTGTCATGAATACACAACATCCTTTTTGATTAATCAACACACGTTAGTTTTCACCGGACCAACACCCTGTGATACAACTTGTGAGGTAAGCCATGAGAACATTTTTCTGTCAACCCTTAATGGTGTCAATGCTTATGTGTTCAAGGATGATAAAACCCTGGTGTTGTTCAATGACGATCAACCGGTGATGGCATTTCAACGGAGGAAGATAGTTCCTTCAAATCCTACAGCTTTAGGTAAGGAGTAAGAATGATAATTTCTTTTTCTCGTCGGTAAATCTTACTTTAAACGAGGATTTTGAATTATCGTATTTCTTTCCAAGTTGTATAGCACATGCACCCTTTTAATTTCCTGAAACTGGTTACAGCAGTTTTATTGCTAATCCTCCGAACATCAGGCTTTGGACAATGTCCGGTTGGCCAACTCACCCTCACGACACAGATGGAAGTGGATGACTTCAACATTGATTATCCCGGATGCACGCACATGACACACACCCTGATTATTTCAGGAGATGATATTGATGATCTGACACCATTGTCCATGTTGGATACGATCGATGGTGATCTTTTTGTGCTTGAAAATGATGTATTGATCAACCTGGATGGATTGTCCGGTTTGAGTTTTGTATCCAACTTAAATATTTCGAACAACCCGCAGCTGGAAGCACTCACCGGATTGGAGGGTCTTGAAAATATTGGATTCTCAATAGTTTAATTCATAACCTTCAGCAATGTTGGATGGGATCGATACGGCGCTTCGCTCCATTTGGTTTCGTAACCCATAATCATGGCATTTGGATAGGCATTCATGCACCAAATAGCATACTTCCATACCTTCTTTCCAAATATCCAGGTCTTCAAAGGGTTGATATTTTTTTTCCATACCTTAAATGTCTCGAAGGCCTACAAACGTTACCGGTAAATGTGTTAAATTTTTATTCCAGGATTTTTTTTTGCTCCCTTGCTCCCTTACCTTACCTTCCTCATCTCGAACACCGTGATACCTGAGTAATCCTTGCTCTTACCGGTTCGCTTGAAACCACAATTTTCATACAACCTGATCGCATCTGTAAGAGGTTCGTACGTATCAAGTGAGATAAACCTGCATTTCTTTTCGCTCGCTTCTTCCTCCAGTGTTTTGAGTAATTCTTTTCCTATACCCTGTCCGGTAGATGAGGGCGAGACTGCCATGGTCATGAAATATAAATCACCGGACTCTGTCAATTTGGATGTAACGGTTCCGGCTAATACTCCATCAACGAAAGCACCATATACTGAGTAGTTGATTGAATTTATTCTATTTTCAATAACCTCTGTCGACACGACTGTCGCATCGAAAGCTCCTTTTGTGTACAATGGCCTGTAAGGAAGGAAAGCATCATGCAGAATCTCATGAAGCCGGGATGCATAGTTGGCATCTTTGATTTTGGATACGATCACCATCGGAGCGGACGATGTTTTATAAGTCTTTCTCTTTAACGTCCGACATGAATCAAATGCAGTCCCGCCTTGTTAAAAATTTGTGTTGTTCAAAATCAAATGTGCATTGGTTTTTGGAAATTTTCATTAAGTCCCCTTCAGGGGCATTGAAATCAATGTGAATTGTGTATAGAAATTTTCATTAAGTCTCTTCAGGGGATATAGTGGCATTGAAATCAAATGTGCATGGTCAATAAAAAAAAGCCGTCTCAAAAGTAAATTTGAGACGGCTCCTTTTTGTAAATCTATTAACTATGGTAATGAAAGAGGTCGAAGACGGCCTCTTATTATACAGTAGATTATTTTTTAGGAACGATTACAGGAGTGTCTAGTGACTGATTATGACGAGCCAATATTTCGACCCTTCTGTTCAACGCTTTTCCTGCAGCAGTTTCATTGGTAGCAATTGGTTCTTTCTCTCCAAATCCTTCTGAAGTCATACGGTCGGCTGATACGCCATTTTTCAAGAGCTCAGATCTAACTGATGCAGCCCGTCTGTGGCTTAGATCATGGTTCATGGCATCAGAGCCATCACTATCCGTATGCCCATGAATATGAAATACCAGGTTGTTGAAAGTGCTGGAATTCATTAAGGCAGCTCCTTCCCGGAGATCACGCTTTGACTGTGCTGTCAACTCTGCGCTTCCGGTTTTGAAATTGATCATTCGGGCATTGAATTTTGCACTCTCCACGATAGGACAACCAAAGTTGGATGCTGGTCCGGCTACATCCGGGCATAAGTCTTTATCATTAGTGACACCATCATTGTCGCGGTCAGGCGGAGGACAACCATCATACTGGGCTAAACCGACAACTGTCGGACACTTATCAACCTCGTCATTGACACCGTCCTTGTCAGTATCAGTAGGCGGACAGCCTGCATACTTTTCAAGCCCCACTACATTTATACACTTATCATTTTCATCATTGACGCCATCACCATCTGTATCCGGGATCGGGCAGCCATCATACCGGGCAAAACCTGCAACACTGATACATTTATCTACCTCATCATTGACACCATCATTATCGGTATCCGGAATCGGACAACCACTGTAACGGGCAATACCTGCAACAGAAGGACATTTGTCAATTGCATCTGTGATGCCATCACCATCAGCATCCGGACAACCACCCAATGCAGCTATACCAGCTACGGTCGGGCACAAGTCATCATCATCTGCAATCCCATCCCCATCGGTGTCGGCGGGTATAACATCACCAAACAGTTTCAATTTCACTCCTACCTGGACAATGTCATTATAATACTCCACATCATCATCCGCGATATCTCTATTGTCCAAATCACTCAATCCATAAACGTACCGTCCAAATATGGAAATCATGGAGTGAGGCAGAATCTCAATCCCTGCACTGATGGAGATGCTTGTTGAGGCAAAATCCTCTTTACGGACATAATCTCTTGCGTTATTGAGTGTCCCCAGGAAGTCAAACTGAGGACCAAGTGTAATGGCCAGATCCTCTCTGGGATGAATTTTGAGTAAGACAGGGACTGAGATATAACTCAGGTTTCCGGCTGGAAGGAGGTCTGCAGCCCCGTTTAGGGATTGGTATTCATACAGGGAGTACATCACCTGTGGTTCCAGCGAAAAGGCATGACCCAAAGGAAGGTTTAACCATGCACCAACGGACCACCCTAGCTTATTATCATATTCAAATTCACGAGCATTGTCCCCGTCTAATCTGAATTTGCTGAGATTCGCGGCACCCAATAAGCCACCAGAGATAGTGTATCGATCGTGGGACAATTTTTGGGCAAACACCGACGAAGTCAAGGTGAAGAAGCATGCCAATAAGAAAATGTTTTTCATGAGTTCTGTTGTTTTGAAGAATTGAATAAATGAGGGATAGAAGTCATTATAAGCTTACTCAAATAACATCTTCAGGTAAAAACAACGATGCGTCGTGAAAGTTTTAACATTTTTATTCGTATAGAAATCTGGACCTGTCCATTTGCACCAGGAATCTCGACGGATATGACAAAAATCCATTATACGTTGCCACAAAAGAGGGCATCGTGATGATCAGCTCTTCCTTCGCCCTGCTGCAGGCTACGTAAAACAACCTCCTTTCTTCTTCCAGCTCCTCCAGATTTTTGATGGCGCGAACAGATGGGATGAGGCCATCCAGGGCATGTGGAATGATCACGCTAAACCATTCCAATCCCTTGGAAGAATGGATGGTCGAGATCGTCAGAGGCTTGTCTTCAGATTCGTCAATTAACGGCGTCGTCTTGCTGCCGAATTTTTTAGAAGGCGGATCCAGCGCAAAGTCCGTCAGAAATTTTTCAAGTGAATCATATCGCCCTGCCAGATCGATCAACACATCGATATCCAATAGCCTCACCTGGTAATCATGCTCCGTCGATTGCAGGATCGGTGTATAATATATTTTGATCAATTCCATCCGGTGACTGATGCGCATTTTCGGATCACTGGCCTGGTCAAACATATTGACAAGCGTCCTCAATCCTTCAATGAATCTGTTTTTTTCAAACGATTCGATATTCAATCTTTTTTCGGCGATGATTTTTTCAATGATCTTACGCGCAGTGACCAGGCCAACCCCGGGTATGTATTTTAAAATCCGGTGCCACGCAATAGCATCATACGGATTGTGCAGGATCCGCAGATAAGCTATGACATCCTTGACATGCTTCCGCTCATGGAAGGCAATGCCACCCACCGCTACATACGGGATCCCCCTGCGATTCAATTCGGCCTCGACATAGCGTGCGTGCCAGAAAGCGCGAACCAAAACAGCCACCTGGTCTAATGCAATCCCTTTTTCTCTATACTCTAATATCTTGGAAACAATAAATTCAGCTTCTAACTGCTGGTCATAAAATTTTCTCACCAATGGCAGTGCTCCAACAAAAACTTTTGTAAACAGGTGTTTCTTATAACCGATTCGTGCATGTTTGATGATCTCATTGGTAAAATCCAGGATCTTTTGATTGCTTCTGTAGTTCTCTTCGATCTTGATCACTTTGGCATCCGGATATTTCTGCGGGAAGCGAAGGATGTTTTCATAATTCGCACCTCTGAAGGAATAAATGCTCTGTGCATCGTCACCAACAACCAGGATGTTGCGATGTGATTCGGATAATAATTCAACAATCTCTTTTTGTACAACATTCGTATCCTGGTATTCATCGACCATGATATATTGATATTGGTCCTGAAGTTTCTGGCGAAAGATCGCATTTTGTTTCAGGGCGTCCCGCAAGACTTCCATCAGGTCATCATAATCCAGCAGCAGGCTGATGGTCTTGTATTTTTCATATCCTTTTTTGATTAGCTCGAGTTGCGGAATGTAATCGATGAGCCCTGTAAATTCATTTTCGATGACATCGCGAATGGTCAGATTTCGATTGCGGGCGGAGGATATGATTTCCTGGATGCGATGTTTTTTTGGGAATGCTTTTTCCTTATCCACCATCTTTAGTTCTGAGCGGATCAGATCGATAGTGTCGGCCGAATCTTCAGTATCGATAATCGTAAAGTTGGGCGGGATATTGAGCAGGTTTCCATATTGACGCAGCACATAATTTGAAAAGGAATGAAAGGTACCGCCAAAGATCTTCTCCACATTTTCTTCTTTCAATATTTCCTGCACGCGGTTGATCATCTCACTTGCAGCCTTTCGTGTAAAAGTCAACATCAGTATCCCCTGTGGCGGAATTTCGTTTTCCAGCATGAAAGCGACCCGGTGCACAATGACTCTGGTTTTTCCACTACCGGCACCGGCTATCACCAGCACAGGTCCTTTGATGGTAGTGACTGCTTCAAGTTGAGCAGGGTTTAACTCTGATTTATAATCGAGCTTAAATTTTTTAACGAGGACAATCTCCGTTGTGGAAGGAGCTTTGGACTCTATGGCATGAATAATGGATTTTAGTTCATCGATCTTATGATGTGTAGTTTCGGAAATGGGAGGCTCGTCAAATGCATCCATCGTCATTCCGGGTAAATCCGTAGGTGCGTAATATGATGGTAATTCTTGTGGCCGGGCTCTTAATGCAAATTCTCCAATACGTTCCAGGAAGGTTTCGTCCGAATCAACATTCTTTTCGGTATTGGGATCAAAAGGGGCCTGCTCATCGTCTGTACGATGATGTTCAGGTTTATCTTTTTTCTTATCGAAGAAGCGATCAAACAATGACATTCAATTCTAAAATTAGGTTTTCAAGGTACAGGAAATAAAAATGAATCCTTTCGTGCTAATAATCAGGTACAGACAAGTCGCGACCTGTCCGTACCTGATGAATTTGGACTTGAGCGGGAGCGTGCTGCGGTTGCTAAAAAGGAAAAAGATTTTGCCGGTATCCGCACATTTGTTTTTTTATCGCTCGCGGGATTTCTAGGTGTGGCCATGCATTATCTGATGGGTCCTTGGGTGATGCCGATCATGTTGTCGGGTATAATCATCCTGACGGCCATTTCATATTGGGTGACAGCCAATCGTGGTGATATTGGTGGTACTGCAGAATTATCAACTATCACAGTGGTGCTGCTTGGGGCCTTCACCTTTCTTGGTTATATCGAAATCAGCCTGATGCTGACGGTCATCATGGTAGTGTTGCTTTCGTCCAAGTTCAAATTGATGGAGGTGATCGGTCAGATCACCGAGGAAGAAATGTATGATTTTATCCGCTTCGTCGTGATTGTGTTATTGCTCTTTCCTTTTTTACCGAATGAAACCTTTGGGCCATATGATGTCATCAATCCTAGAGAAATTGGATGGGTTATTATTCTGACATCAGGTTTAGGATTGATCGGATATGTGATGATGCGTGTATTTGGTGCGCATAAAGGAATTTTGTGGACCGGCATTATCGGTGGGTTGGTTTCCAGTACAGCTGTCACGTGGGTGTTTTCAAAGAAGAGCAAAGAGAACCCATCTCTTTCTGCGCATTGCGCTATCGCCATCCTGGCTGCATCATCCATCATGATCATTCGTGTGATCATTTGGGTTTTCAAATTTAACCAGGAATTGTGGCAGGGATTGGTGCTCCCGCTGGGATTGATCTTTATTGCAGCCATTGGCACGACGCTGTTTTTTCTTTTCCGCCATAAGCAGCAAAATGTGGAATCCGCTATCGATCCGGGCAAGCCTCTCAATCTGAAAGGTGCTTTGATTTTTGGTTTGCTCTACATGGTGATCATCTTCGCCGTTGCATATGCCAGTAATGTTTTCGGTGTAAAGGGTATTTATATTGCCAGTGGGATTGCCGGACTTTCAGATGTCGATGCGATTACGATTTCTGTTTTCAAACTTGCATTGCAAACCATATCTTTTAGGACTGCGCAGAATGCAATCCTGATTGCAACGCTGTCCAATACTTTAGTCAAAATAGGAATTGCCTTATGGGGAGGTAGCAAAGAAATGAGATCATACATATTTGTCGGCTATGGTGCTGTATTCCTGGTGGCACTGATTGGTTTCGTCATTCTGAATCAATAGTGGAAAACCCTGAACAATTCTTCAAATAAAATGGGGTATTCCCTGGGCAATAAAAAAAAGTATCATTTTTTCAGTGATAAACTTGCAATGCGACGCTCATCTCAATACATTTGCCATCGCCCACACATTACACTCTCCTCCTAAAAACTTCTTTTCTCCCTCTTTATTAACCAATTTATTTTTAACCATTAAATTGATTTAATAATGAAAAGTAGTTTGAATTTAATCCTGCTGATGAGTATCCTTTCCGGATTCCTGTTTTTTACAGCTTGTGATAAAGATGATCTGGTAAACCCTGATGGACCGATTCAATACAGAGACGCCTCCTCATTTTCCTATAGCATCAATCCCGCCCAGGTGGGTGATTCTATTGTGATTTCGTATGATGCGTTAAATGGAGCAGACTGCGGACATATTCACATACAAGTGAGCGGTGCCGGTGGACAAGGCTGGGGAAATGGCGGCAAACAGGTTGAGCCAGACAGTGGCGTAGCAACTCTTTTATTTATTCCGCAAGAACCGGGTGAATACAGAGTTCGCGCGAAATACACACGTACCGGAAAAAAATCTGATTGTGATTTTGAATCATCCGGATGGTTTGAGTCAACAGAGCTCCTGGTTGTTGAAGGAGATACCACAGAAGGTGACACCACTGGAATCGATTCATGCGAAACTTCATTTACGGCAGATTCAGTGACATGTGATTCTTCTTCCCGTACGATCGTATTCACTTTTGTTTCTGATGAGGATCTGGATTATATCAAGATCAAAGGCAACCTGAACAAAGGACTGACGGAAGATGCTGTCATCACAGTAGATGGTGCTGACTTTGATGTATCTCAGAAAAAAACAGGTAACAGTACGCACAGGATCATTACACTGCAGGGCGGAGTTGAGGCCTGTGTTCCGGTTACGGTAACGATTTCTTTTAATACTGAAGTAAATGGATCACATCTCACCAGCGCCTGGACAGTCACCGGCAGTGGTGTCAATGCAGTAATACAGCCGATCGCCTGCGAGTAAGAAGTATTTGATTAATTAGGCGTGCAATTTAATCGCGCATAAAAATGATTAGGGACAGGTCGCGACCTGTCCCTATTCATTTTTAATAAAAACGCCCTGCCTGAGCAGAGCGTTTTTCTATTTCATGTCCAATACAAGAAGAAAACTATTTCTTTCCTCCCTGCAATGACTCTTTCATTGTCTGCAATTCGTCCCACTTACCTTCAGCAGCAAGTGTTGACTGCTCAGGCCATGTAGTCGGATCAAACATCTTAAAGCGACTTCCCTGTGCCAGTAAAATTTCACGGATCTCTTCCGCATTCTTACCAGCCAGTGTAGCAAAGCTATCGATGCCTGCTGCATGAAGGATCTCTTCGATCTTAGGCCCGATGCCTTCGATCACTTTCAGATCATCTCCCGTAGCTTTTGATTTGGCAGCTTTTGCTTTTGGCGCTTTTTCTTCAACAGCAGATTCACCTTCTTCTTCACCGGTTGCACTTTCCTCTGCTTTCGGCGCTTTCGCCTTTGATGCTTTTGGTTTTTCTGCAACAGGTGTTTCAGTTGTTTCTTCAACTGCTGTTTCTTCAGCAGCTATTGCTTCAGTAGATGTTTCTTCAGTAGATGTTTCTGCGGTAGATGTTTCTGCGGCAGAAGTTTCTACAGCTTCGTTTGTTGTTGTTTCAACAACTGATTCCGTATTCATTTCCACTTCAGGTTCTTTGGCGGATTCTTCAGCAGTGACAGCATCAGCTACATCTTTCTCCGCTTTCTTGCCTTTCGCTTCAGCCAGTTGTTCTTTCATTTGAGAGAACATGGCCATATCGCCAAGGGTCGTAGGCTCATATTTGCCTTGCTGTTCTTTGATGGCTTGTTTGACCTCGCCCGTTTCTTTGCGGCGCTCACCTTTTACCACTTCTTCTGCTTCACGCTGGATATCCTCAAGGTAACGAAGGTGTGAGACCATGATACGTTTGTCATCACGATTGAATTCAATCACTTTGAACGTCAGTGTTTCATCTACTTCTGCCAGCTTGCCATTTTCCTTGCGTAAATGACGTGATGGAGAAAAAGCTTCAAGACCATAAGGCAACTGAACGATTGCTCCTTTATCATCGCGTTTCATCACAGTTGCTTCGTGATAAGATCCTACAGGGAACACATTCTCAAATGTATCCCATGGATTTTCTTCCACATGCTTATGTCCTAAGGACAGTTTGCGGTTATCACGATCGATGTCGAGGATCTGCACCTGCAGGTCATTACCTACTTTGGTAAATTCTGACGGATGTGCAAAACGCTTTGTCCATGACAGGTCAGAGATATGGACCATGCCACCGATACCATTCTGCAATTCAACAAACACACCATATGGTGTCAGGTTTTGTACGCGACCTGTGTGCTTGCTTCCAACAGGGAAACTGTTTTCAATTTCACCCCATGGATCAGGTGTGAGTTGCTTGAGCGATAATGACATCTTGCGTTCTTCACGATCGATGGTCACTACTTTCGTTTCATATTCCTGTCCTACATTAAAGTAATCGCGTGCATGAATGGGCTGATTACTCCAGCTCACTTCAGATACGTGAATAAGGCCTTCCACACCAGGTGTGATCTCGAGGAATGCTCCGTAGTCTTCTACATTGACAATCTTGCCTTTGACTACGCTGCCTTCTTTGATCGTATCACCCACGACATCCCATGGATGTGGTTGCAATTGCTTGAGACCAAGGGAAATCCTTTTCTTGTTTTCATCAAAATCAAGTACCACGACATGTACTTTCTGATTGATCTCAAGAACTTCTGACGGATGGTTGATCCTGCCCCAGCTGATATCGGTGATATAGAGGAGACCATCTACGCCACCCAGATCCATAAAGGCTCCGAAGTCGGTGATGTTCTTCACGACACCTTCCAATACCTGTCCTTTCTCCAGACCGCTGATGATCGCTTCGCGCTGTTCGGCGAGATCGCTTTCGATCAGGGCTTTGTGAGAAACAACAGCATTCTTGATGTTTTCATTGATCTTGACGACTTTGAATTCCATCGTCTTGCCCACAAACTGATCATAATCGATGATCTGCTTGATGTCAATTTGTGAACCTGGCAGGAATGTTTCAAGGCCACCGGCATCAACGATCAGACCGCCTTTAGTCTTACTGATGACAGTACCATTGATGATCGTACCATTGTTGAAAGAGTCTACCAGGCGCTCCCATGCTTTCAGCAGTTTTGCTTTACGGCGTGACAGGACCAATTGTCCTTTTTCATCTTCCTGG
>JANMVA010000355.1:0-4231 GCA_031392195.1 Saprospiraceae bacterium
AATATTGAATGCTCCAATCCTCAATTGCGGATTCAAATTGCCTGTGAGACGAACACCATAGATGATAGGCACCGCACTGCCTGAATCATCAAGCCCGATGCGGCGTGAATAAAAAGGTTGCTCTGCTCCAAAATTGGTACCGAGGCTATTGAATACATCACCATTCTCAATAAAAAATTGTCTTCGCTCGGGAAAGAATATTCCAAACCTCGTGAGATTGGTCACCTGCTCGTCAACTTCCACTTGTGAAAAATCCGGATTTGTCGTGAGGTCAAGATTCAATGAAGTAGACAATGCAATCTTGGCATCACCTCCGAAATCAAAATCATATTCGGATTCCTGGGCCGGATTATAAAGTTTTGAAGCAGAAACTTTCGCATAGGGGATCAATGAAATATTATTTCCTTGTTTTCCGGGAGCCGCATCCCAGATAAGGCTGCCATAATAGCCCAGATCGATCCATACAAATTGCCTCGGAACAGGGGCCCACACATGTCGCTCATTTGTGCCCGGATCCGTCCTGATAAATTGAATGCCCCACCGGGTATTGACATCTTTAAATCGAAGCGTTTTAAATGGTATAGCCATTTCTACTGTCCACCGGTCATCCATACGTTTGACGGCTGATGTCCACCGATTGTCCCAGGAACCATCTGAATTGGATGGCGCAGATATCAGAACCTCAGTCTGTGCATTCATGACATTTACACCAAATGCAAACCCATTTGCTTTTTGCCCATTCGGATCAAGCAGGACGGCGAATTCATCAGAAGTATCAAATACATCTCTTTTCAGCGTTTCGATCGTATAAGGAGCTTGATCATAACAAATAGCAGCGATATGAAGGTGCTCATCATCATAGGTGACGAAAACCTCAGTTTGCCTTGACGCTGGGATGCCATCGAGCGGTTGTTGCTGCCAAAAGCTATCTGCTTTTTCGGCGACCAGCCATGAAGCTTCCGTGATGTCGCCATCAGTGATAATAGGTTCTGTAGCCCGTTGGATATGAAGCTGATAGACAGCATCATTATTCACCTGATCAGACTGGGCAATCAAGGAAATAGAACCGAATAGGGTAAAACAAAGGACATGGATAACTTCACGGAGACGCATAGAAACAGGATTAAATTTTTGATTTTTTTTTCTCTTTCACACGAAAGGCTCCATGATAGATCAAATTTCTAATTTAAGGTTGCATTTAACTACAAAAAGCGATGGATCAACGACTAACTTTCATCACACTTGGGGTAAAAGAATTAAGGGTCATGAAGGACTTCTATCAAAACAAGTTTGGATGGGATGTCCATAAAGAAACAGAAGGGATCGCATTTTTCAGGCTGAATGGTATTATCCTGGCACTTTACCCTGTTGATGATCTTGCAGCAGATGCCAACATCCCGTTGAGCGGTGAGGGCTGGAAGCGTTTTTCTTTTTCGATCAACTTCAGATCCGAAGCGGAAGTAGACCAGCGAATCGAAGAACTGAAGAGCAAAGGTGTAAAGATCATCAAAGCTCCCCAAAAAGTTTTCTGGGGTGGCTATAGTGCTTATGTCGAAGATGCTGAATTCAATCTGTGGGAACTAGCCTTCAATCCATTTTTGGAAATGGATGAAGATGGAAATGTTCAGGGTCACCAGTAAGGAATTCAAATGTCTATCGGAAATTGTTTGTTATTTTTAGAAAAAATATCAAAATGAAACTCCATATAATATTGATCATTCTTTTATTAACAGGTCACAGCGCCTTTGCCCAATTCGGGGAATTCGCACCTGCATTGTATCACAATCCTGAAGGAGGAGACACTATTTACATGCATACGGATGTAGACGAGCTTGCATCTTATGCACAGGGAGATGATGCTTTTAAGCAGGCTTTCTTTGGGGTGCTCAAATACCCGGCCGGCGCAAGGGAAGGAGGTATCCAGGGAAAAGTGGTATTGAGCTTTATTGTTGAAAAGGATGGTACTGCTACCGATCTGAAAGTCGCACGCCCTGTACATCACCTGTTGGATAGTGCAGCCATCAATGCTTTCAAAAATGTGGGGACCTGGAAACCAGCGATGATCAATGGTAAGCCTGTCAGATGCCAGGTGTTGTTGCCCGTGGCGTTTAAATTGGGATAGGTCGTTTCGACTAACGCTCAACGACCAACAGACTCATGCGTAGAGAACTGTTCCAACTAGAGTTCAGTGATCGACAATATGGCTATTGAAAAGCCGAAGATTGATTCAATTATGATTGATTGAAACAGAGTACCAGAAAATTATACTAAACTTCATTGACAGTTAGAGAAACCGTCTCCATGTGAGGGACCGCGGGTCGTTGAGCGTTAGTCGAAACGACCCATATCAATTGCTATCCGGACACTTCTTGCACCTCTTCTTCCCCGGCTTCTTATATTTCTTACAACATTTTTTCTTTTTGCTGCATTGATACAACCATCCTTCAGGAAAGAAAGAAATACAAGTCAAAGGAATAAACGAAGAAGGTTTATGATTGACCGGATTATGTAGCTCAGGTTTCAATAAAATTTTCAGAAATAAGTCTACGAATGTAACATGATCAGGATCATTTTGATTCCCTTTTTGCGATGATATCCTATTTTGAGTAAGTCGTAATGATTGTGAATAATGAAGAGATAATGATCACCAGTCCGACAATAAACATCAATATTCTGGGTTTGATAAACCGTAGGACATAAGCCCCGATCGGTGCAGCTAATACGCCACCCACAACAAGTCCCAGGATTGTCTTCCATCCTTCAAGGCCGAGAAAGAACAGGAAAACACCTGTACTAAAAAAGGCAACAAAAAATTCTGCAGTATTCACCGTTCCAATGGTGATCTGGGGAGTTCTTCCTTTCTGAATGATATTGGATGTGACGATGGGTCCCCATCCGCCTCCACCAATCGAATCGAGGGCGCCACCAATTAGTCCTAATGGTGCTACATTTTTGATTTCCTCCTTAAACAATGGCTCTTTAATGCTTTTGATGATAATGAGAATGCCAAGGACCATCAGGTAGGCAGAAATGAATGGCTTGATCGCATTCCCATCAAGAACCTGAGCCAAAAGAAAAGCACCAATCATCGCTCCGATAATGCCCGGAATGGCGAGACGCATAAAAAGTTTTTTATCCACATTTCCATGATATAGATGCGACAATCCTGAAACACCGGTTGTAAAAACTTCAGCTGTGTGCACGCTTGCGGAAGCTAATACAGGTGGCACACCCAGGTGCAGTAAAAAAGAGGTGCAACTCACACCATAGGCCATGCCCAATGTTCCATCGATGAGCTGTGCAATAAATCCCGCGACACAATAAAGCAGGAATTCCTTGTCTGCCACAAAGCTGTTATCCTCCTTTGAAAAGAAAAACTGCCATATCAACCAACCAATAATGCAAACCTTTAGCGCAAGGATCACAAAGGATATATGTCTGAACTTTAGTTTTTCCATACGGCTGGTGCTTCAATGTATTGGTATTTTCTGGCTTATAAAGTATGAAAAGCATATTTCAGTAAACCGATCGCAATGCTGATACCGATCCACAACATCAGATTTACTTTGAATTGATGCAGGGCTATAAACGTAAATATTGTCCAGGCTAAGGGAATCCACAGGACTTTCTCGGATTCCGGTAAAAGAACCGCCGTTGCAAAATAAACACCCAGGTTCAGGATCACGCCAGTTACTGCTGCGGAAGCATAACTGAGAACAGTTTTAAAAACGGGGTTAGCTTGGGTTCGTTCTATCAACGGTGCGCCAATGAATATGAAAAGGAAGGATGGGAGAAAGGTATAATAAGTAGTGAGTCCCAAACCCAAAGTTCCTGCACCAATATTGGCTCCGAACGTCTGGTAGCCGGCCATGAATCCAACAAAGGCAAGGACCATGATGAGTGGCCCGGGAGTTGTTTCCCCCAGGGCTAGTCCATCGATCATTTGCATTTTACTCAACCATCCAAAAGTTTCAACACTCACTTGCGCAACATAAGGCAGCACTGCATAAGCACCACCGATGGTGACGAAAGCCGCCTTGGTGAAGAAAATGGAAAGTTGTTTCCAGAATGTAAAATTTGTACCTGATGCAATTAATAGGATCGCCAAAGGCAATCCCCATAAAATTATTCCGGTCAGGATCTGAAGAATAATTCGGCGAACGGAAAAATTTATTTTTGGCCGCGGTCGCGCAGTCGTCGTTCGACGTGGTCCTGATGGACGTCCAGATGC
>JANMVA010000362.1:0-5258 GCA_031392195.1 Saprospiraceae bacterium
ATAACCCATCGGCTTCTACCAATCCTTTTTTTTCCTGATCCGTAAAAATAAACTGATCGTAAAAACAAACAGCGTGAGTATGGAAGTCAATAGCGCCAGTGTGGTTTCAGAAAAATCGACAGCAATCATAGAATAAAGATTGAGGACGTTCTTGATCGTCTCCCAGATATTATGCGCATTATCGGTGGAAGAAAGATTGCTTCGGAATAAGTATTCGGTAAATAGAATGAATGAAGGTGCCATGCATATGGCAAGGAATGAAGTTCTTTTGGAAAATAATGACCAAACAGTTTGTTTATCCTGATGTATGGATTCATAGATCATCAGCCCGAGCACAAGGCTTACCAGCATCATGATGCAAAAGGATAAACCGACCGGATGAGAACTATAAAGTCCAAGGAATAATAATATCCCGGTTAAAATGAAACGTAAATTGAAATTATTTCTGTTTCTCCACCACCAGCCAATGACCCAGAACCAGATCGCAAAGCTTAAGGTATTGTTTAAGAAACCTGTCATCAATAATTTATGCATGCAAAAAAGAAGACCGATCGTGCTAATAAATTTGGCATTTGGATTTATACCGGAAATGAGATAGCGAAAACCAAACGCAAATCCCGCGAAATACAGCGTAAAGAATATTTTTTCTGTAATCGATCTGTCAAAAACGCTTAAGAGTGGAAATGTAATCAGGTTGAATGCCCAGTTCGGATCAAAATTTGTGTTGAGGAAGTAGAATGGATCATAAAATCCCTTTTTCTCTTGCCACCAATCCAATAATATGCGTGAGTTGTATAAATGACATGGCCCATCACCGGTAACAAAGAAGTCTAACGTCCAGACAGGAAGGAGAAAGGTGGCCAGGGCACATATGAAAATTAAAATTTCAATGTTTTTGAAATTCATGAATGTGCCGCGTTCCAATGCTTTGTATAGTTAGTTTTGAATTGATATGAAAACAAAAAACCCTTCACATCTGGCGTCGGTTGTTGAGGTGGCCTCTATCCGCTGATAATTGATGCGAAGGGTTAATGATGATCCTGACGTACGCCAAGACAGATTAAAAATAATCAAAATCGTTTATTTGATTCTTTTTTAACCTCCCCGGCCTAGACTAAATCTTCTTCTTTCCAGGGGCGTTTGAGTTTGCGGTATTCAGACAGATCGGCCAATTCCTGTTCCCTAAGTGGTTCATTATTAAGTAGTTCGTCTGAATAATCGATTTGACCTTCTCCGGTATTCTGTGGAAGTACCGACGGTGATGAGGACTTTTGGGTAAACTTCCGGATCATGTTTTCTTCCCATTCCTTATCCATCCTTTGCAAATGGAGAACCTGGAAAAACTGGATCACAAGTGAGATACCCCAGAAGAAAACGGGATACTTGGACCATGTGATCCCGCCTGACAGAAAGAGATCAAGTGCCAGCAGGAATATGCTTGTACCAATCCAGCTGTAAAGCTCCTTATAGAACTTCTTTATTTTTTTGACACGTTTGATCGCCTCCTGTACTTCCTTTTCTGATGCACTGGGTGCGGTTTGAATCTCATTCATTTTTATTAGCATTAAAATTATTCTTAATTCAATTTTAATTCGATTCGGACCTGGTTACACTTCCTAATATACCTCCAAACCATCCCGATAAAATTCCTGTAATAAAACCGATCAGCAAAGTTATATGCATCATGTGCTGATGTGAAATTCCACCCATGAGCTCACCTGTTTTTTCAATTATTTCCGCAGAATCCTTTTCGCTCATCCATCTTGCAAAGCCTGTCCAAACAATGGCCATGGCTAACCCACTGTAAATGATTGCGGGCCACATGGGCATTTTCATCAACACAACAACGATGATGATCCAAAAAGGAAGCGTCCACCATGGAAGAAAATAGGCCATCACAGCAGCGCCTGCTACCAAGATAAAAAAGGCAATTAGTTCTTTACTTTTCATTCGGGTGAATATTGATTTGTCTCACGGGTTTCCAGCTCTCCGGATCTTTTCGAATGGAAACCTCATAATATTTTCCATTATAGAATCCGTCAACAAAATCTTTGAAATGCGGGCTTGATGGATTGCCTGATTGCCCACCGGGGTAATTGACGTACGCTTTTGGTGGTTTTGATAATTCTACAATCATGCGCCAGGATGGGCCGTGTGTTTTGCTTTGCGCATTGACGATATGTTTTCCACCGGAAGTACTGATATACTTGATGCCAAATGGAGCAAAGCGTGCCAGGTGAGGTATTTCTGTGGCTTTGTAAGTGCCCCAGTTTGTTGTGATGGATGGATCGAGAGCATTATAATCTTTTGCCATTTCTGAAAAAGAAGCACAGATGATATCACTGCCCGTTTCTATGGAATCGGCCGTTGCGATCAGATCAAAATATTTGTGATCAGGATTCTTAACCATTTCAATGATCCGCCAGTCTTCAGGATGCATCACTTTCATGGTGTCTAATTCATCTAACATCATGTCTTCAAACTTGTCGTACCACATTTCAAACAACACAGGAGAAAGGCTGTCGCGATGCTGTTCATAATTCCAATGAGATAATTTTGCAGACAAAATTTTTTCTTCTGCAGTGAGACAAGCGCTTTTATTTAGCCCGGTCAATAAAAGAGGCAGTAATTCCGCAGCGTGCAAATTGAAATTATTTTGTTGCAATGCTTTCATATCCTCCACCGTGATACCGTTCATCGTATCTAATATCCCATTGATCACCCGGCCGCGATAATCTTCGAAATAACGCACGCCGATCAATGGATAAGGATAGTCAGACGCAGCCGGGGATTGGTTGGCAGAACTGACATAACCGCGTTGAGGATTGATGATAAAAGGTGCATGCCGGAAAGGAATAAACCCCAGCCAGTCATTTTTGCTATCTGTACCATCAGCAATGAAAAGTCCTGCACCATCAGGGCGATGGGGCATTGCTCCGGCAACGCTGATGGCAATGTCTCCTTCAACAGAAGCGAAAACTTTATTCTGCGCAGGATATTGAAATGCTTCTATGGCTTCCCGATAATCAGCAAGATTATGGGCAGCATTTATTTTCTGCAGATACGCAAGATCATTGACATCTGACCGTTTCTGTGCGATCCACTGCATGGCCATGTCTCTATGATCCCCGATCGTCGTTACAGGTCCCCAATGTGTATACCTGATGGTATCAACGATGGAAGCCTGTCCTCTTACTTTGATCTCCTCTATCCGCATTTCGGCTTTTATATACTTTCCATCGAGCATGTATTCCGTGCGGCTGCTGTCCTGCCATTTGATATTGTACCAGTCCAGCACATCCTGCCCTGAGTTTGTAGTGCCCCAGGCGATGGATTCATTAAATCCGATCACGATATACGGCAGACCCGGAAGCGATACGCCATGCACAGATATTTCAGGCGTGTGAATTTCCATTTCATACCAGATATTGGGAAGCGTTAAAGCCAGGTGTGGATCATTTGCGAGTATGGGATATCCATTAGCCGTTTTTGAAGCAGCAACAGCCCAGTTATTGCTACCATGTAAGTCTTGATTCTTATCATCGATTGAGTCAGTCGGAGTAATGGGAGATTCACCAACATTAATTGAATTGGAAGGAGCCATTGTTGTAAAATCCCATTTTGTACCTGCCGGAATGATCGGGCTCTCCAATGGATTGTAGGAAGGAAACAAGTAATTGAAATCTTCCGCAGTTAAGGATGCTTTGGCTTTGGTATAATTGAGATCACTTTCCGATAAGCATAACATGATCGCCATGTTGGTTGCCATCAATGCAGTATGTGTAGGTGTCCATGTTACAGGACCATGGGAGAGAATTTTATATTCAATGGGCCAGTCTGCATAAGTCAATGTTGAGATGTAATCATTGACTCCCCGGACATAGGCATCGATGATTTCTTTATTTCCTTCATAGCGTTCCCAGTTCTTTGCCTTCTCAATGGCGGATCGTTCAAAACCTCGTTGCCTTTGCTGGTGATCAATAGCGATTGTTCGGGAGCCAACCAGCTCGGATAAACGTCCTGCAGCAGATCGTGAAGAAATATCCATGGCAAACAACCGGTTGGCTGCATGGAGATAGCCCTGGGCATAGATGGCATCTTCAATGTTATCTGCATAGATATGCGGAACATCTCTTTCGTCGAACAGGATTTTTACTTCACTTTTTGTGGATCCTTTAAAGTCATATGAAATGTGTTCTGCCTTTGCATTTTGCCAGATGCCTTGGGTTGGACTAAAGAAACGGCCAATGGATGGAAGATAATTGCCACCGACAGGAATATCCACGCTGAGGAAAATCAACCAGCTTGTAAGAATGAGAGCCGGCAGGATTAATTGTTTCATGGTTAAAAGTAATACTTATGATACAACTTCCGGATTACCCATTTTTAATCTCAAACTAAATAGAGATGGATAAGTCCTTTGAACTGAATGCATTGAAAAATATAGTTAATTTTATAAGGTTGATTGAATGAGACTTTATACAAAATATGAAAATATTTACATCTTGCTTTTTGTTGTTTTTTGGAATGTATGCTTGTAAACCTGATCCACTAGAATGCTCTGAGGAAGTATTAATAAACGTAGATGGGGTAGTTTTTGAGGGGCATATTAACCTATGTAATGGCCAGGGAACAAACGCTATTTATGAGCCCGGAACTTTATCAGTTGAAGTGGAGGACAGTTTATTTTATTTTGAAGTTAGGAGTTCGAATAGCAATTTCAATTTTCTATTTCGTGATACAACCTCCTATCAATGTATAATTCGAGAAAACATGTACCGTGACTATGAACTGTATAATAATAACGATGGCACTTTTTTAGGCTATATGGACGATACTCAACATTTTGTTCATTTTATTATCCTTGACACTAACTGCTCAAATTCATCATTTTTTGAAGGAATAAAATAAAAACACAATTACAATAGGATATAGATCCTAGGTTCCTTCTCTGAACAAAAGCTTTAGCGCACAAACACCATCTTCTCCTTCGTCGACAAATCTTCCCTAAAACCATATCCCTGTTCATCAAATCCCCTGAGATCTTTACTACTCCTGATTTTCTTCTGCACGATGTACCGCGCCATCCAGCCACGGGAACGTTTCGCATTAAAGGAAAGGAACTGCAGCTTCCCGTTTCGGTCTTCCAGGAACTGTATTTCAATGACAGGGACATTCAGCAGATCAGGTTGAATGGCCTGACTGTATTCCTGTGAAGCAAGATTGATGACTTCCTTTGATTTGGTAGCTTCAATATC
>JANMVA010000411.1:0-2769 GCA_031392195.1 Saprospiraceae bacterium
CACTCAAATGATTGCGGGGTTAACACAGATTCCATTATTATTTCTTACCGCTCGACGCCGGCTTCGTTTTCGCTTGGTCCCGATGTTATAATATGTGCCGGTGAATCTGCCATCTTACAAGCACCCGTTACAACAGATCAATTGCTATGGCAGGATGGCAGCGTTTCCCCAATGATCACGGCCGATACAGAGCAAATGTATTCTCTTACAATTTCCAATGAATGCGGGTTTGCACACGATGAAGTTATCGTAGACATTGATTCGAATATCCCGGGCGTGCAACTTGATTCACTGTTCATTTGTCTGGGAAACATTCTGACGCTGGATGCAACACAGCCATTTGCTGCTCAGTATGTTTGGAGTACAGGCGATACGAATTCATCCATTGACATTATGTCACCGGGTGAATACGCCATTACGGTGACAACGGATTGTTTCGAAATATCTGATGTTGTCCATGTTGATCCTTCAGATGATTGCGGGCAGTTGACCCAATATTTCATCCCCAATATTTTTAGTCCAAACGGTGATCATGTGAATGATGTATTTGGTATTTATTTCAATGATGATGCGGAAGTGATTTCTGTCATTGGAGATATTTTCGATCGTTGGGGCAATCATGTTTTTGGTTCACATGTGCATCCTTTTACCTGGGATGGTGACTTTAACGATAAGCCGATGAATCCCGGAGTGTATGTGTATCATTTTACACTGGTGTATTCAAATGGGATGGCGGTGGTGACGGAGGAGGTGATAGGGGATGTGACTTTGATGAGGTAGGTTTTAAAAAGGCTAAGGCAGAGGCTACCTTTCTCTTAGCCTCCGCCCCAAATTGAGCCAAATATAATCTTAATCGGCTCAAAAAATACGTATATTTGAGCCGAATAATCATTATAATCGGCTCATGAGGACTTACAATTGGCAGCAAACGGATTGGCCGCAGTTTACTTTTCAGCTGGAGCAGCTTGAAGAGAGTTTGTTTTTTTTTGAACGTCAGGCCGGAACACTAGAAGGAGTTGCCGCATCCCTTCATCAGGGAATGCAAGTAGATCACATCATCAACACAATGTTGCTTGAGGCTATAAAGACATCTGAAATAGAAGGTGTCTATCTCTCCAGAAAGGATGTCCTTTCTTCCATTAAAAAAAACCTCGGTCTCGACCCGGAATCTATCACCACTGTTGACAAAAAATCAAAGGGAATTGCCGATATGTTATCCAATATCAGATCGACATTTCATGAACCGCTCGATGAAAAGAAGCTCTTCGACTGGCATACAATGCTAATGGCTGATACAAAGGGAATTCAGATCGGGAAATGGAGACATCATGCTGAGCCCATGCAGGTGATTTCAGGAGCTATTGGAAAGGAAAAGATCCATTTTGAAGCGCCACCTTCAAATAGAATACCAATGGAAATGAAATCTTTTATCCAATGGTTTAATGCAACTTCTCCCGGGGGCGATATACAAATGAAAAGCGGACCTGTCAGATCAGCTATTGCACATTTGTATTTTGAAACCATTCATCCTTTTGAAGATGGTAATGGACGGATTGGAAGAGCCTTATCTGAAAAAGTGCTCGCTCAACACCTGGGTAAACCCTTGTTGTTTAGTTTATCGGCAGCAATCGAATCATCTAAAAATGAATATTACAGTGCACTCGAAACAGCTCAACGTTCGAACGTGATCACTCCATGGATCATCTACTTTGTAACGCTCATCAATAAAGCCCAATCAGATGGCCTCAACCAAATTACGTTTACATTAAAAAAGACGCGATTCTTCGATAAGCATCAAAATGAAATGAATACCCGTCAGCAAAAGGTGATCAGTCGAATGCTCGAAGCTGGTCCGAATGGATTTGAAGGAGGTATGAACGCCACGAAATACAAAAACATTGCCAGGATCTCCAAAGCAACAGCTACACGTGATCTTCAGGAACTGGTAGCTCGGGAAATTTTAATTCCAAACCAGGGTGGAGGAAGAAGTACGAGTTATTCGGTTAATATGACAGGCTGAGGCTAAGACGAAGTCGAAGAAAGAAAAAGGGCTGCCTCCTTAGCTGCTAAACTCCATTCCCTCACAAGCTTCGGTGGCTAAAAAAGGCGGAGGCAATAATATAGGCTAAGGCTAAGGCTAAGGAAGGTGCTAAATAATTTTACACTTAGTCAAATTCTCACCTCACCATTCACCCCTAAATCCCTTAAAGGGGGCCTTTTTTCCATTCATAGAATATTTCAGATTTATCCCAGGATCTACCTTGTAAGAGGTGTATCGCAAATTGAATGTACTTGATAACATCTTCTGTTCCGTTGAACTATAAGAAGTGAAAAAGGTCCCCTTTAGGGGATTTAGGGGTTGAGGGAATTGCCTAAGGGAACCTTGAGGAAATTTCGAACTATATCTATCACAAAACCTTAGCCTTCGCCTTAGCCTTAGCCTTTTTCATCCCTAAGGCTAAGATTACCGGAGCAAAGGAATTAACCTCGATGGCTAAACAATTTCCTCCCATGAGGTTTTTACTAAAAGACATACCATCCAATAAATGGAATGCTTATCTTAATTCTGTCTTAACCAAACCAAAACCTGCTTATGAAACCTCCCTTTACCCTCCTCCTTTCCCTTCTCCTTTTTTTCTGCACACTCTACACGGTCAATTTAAAAGCAAATCCTGAATGTGATTCCAGGATTGAATCTTTTGAAAGCCCAAGCCTGGCGGACAATCCAGTGTCATCAATCGAAGACAATCCATGCTACGGATCGGAGTG
>JANMVA010000425.1:0-2518 GCA_031392195.1 Saprospiraceae bacterium
GAATGAATTACATCGGGTGATGATCCATGGTGTGCTGCATCTCTGTGGGTATGATGATCATGAGGATGAGGATGTAGTGGAAATCAGGGCGAAGGAAGAGGATTATCTATCCAGGCTAGGGGCGTGACAGCGAGAGAGCGAAATCTATACATCTGGATCCTTCGGTCGCTAAATACCGTATTACTTCGATGTCTAAACATTGCCTCGTTCGTAGCAACAGAGGTGTGAGATATTCAAGCACCGGGTCCCGAAAGCCCCTAAATCCCCTAAAGGGGACTTAATTAAATCATTGCCCGTGCGTAGAAATCTTTTATTGGGTCCTCTAAAGAAAACTTGTTTAAATCATTACCCTTAAGTAGAAATTTTTAGAAAGTCCCCTTTAGGGGATTTAGGGGCCGCATAAGCATATGAGAATTAAGCAGTGTGAGCAATCCTCAATTGTCACTCGTCAATGGTCCATGGTCTTCCTTCTTCTTCAACAACTGCATAAACTCATTCCATTGCAATAGCTTAAACAGGAATGCTGATAGCAAGCTTAAAAATAAAAACAAGCCGATTTCTAAATACCATTTCAAGGATATGGACTCTAAAAGTAATCCACCAACACCAAGGACGGCGAAGAAAAGAATGATCCGCATGAATCTGCTGAGGTCAGGCTTTTCTTTTAGATGAGAATGGCCAATGATAATCAGGCCCGCGGTTGTTATGCTTTGCGTGATCAGCGCTGTGATGGCTGCACCGACAGTTCCGTATTTGGGGATCAGGAGAAGATTCAATCCGATGCTGATCACGACTGAGGACATGAATAACATATTCTGTTTGCGCAATTCAAATACAGCCGTGAGATAGCTGCTGAAGATGTACATCAACCCGATCGGGATATGGCTGAGGATTAACAGACGGAATGTGAGGATCCATGTTTCTGTTGTATCCGGATATAAAAACCGCATGATGGGGGCGCCCCACCAGAATCCTGCAATACCGATGAAAGCTGTCATACTAATCATCATGCCGGACGAGAGCCTGATCAGTTGAAGTGTTTCTTTACGATCGTTCATTAGCTTCGCATACATC
The DNA here is from genome assembly GCA_031392195.1 of Saprospiraceae bacterium. Classification (GTDB taxonomy): domain Bacteria; phylum Bacteroidota; class Bacteroidia; order Chitinophagales; family Saprospiraceae; genus Opimibacter. Next base: position 1,075 of record JANMVA010000425.1, read on the forward strand.
GGGATCAGCAATGGGCTGAAGAGATAGGCGATCATGTTCGCCGCATCCAGTAAGCGAAATCCGGCTGCATATACACCTACTTGTGCAGTGCCGTCAGGCAATAATTTTTCGATCAGGATGCTATCTGACCGGGTATAAACAAACATGAGCAGTGAGGCAATCGTGTATGGTAATGTATCTCTGAAAACCACTTCCATCGGTGTCGGTGTAATAGAGGTTTTTGATCGATCGATGTATTTCAAAGACATGATCAGCGCGATGAAAGCAGTGATAACAAGCGACGCTGTTTGCGCCCATACAAACCATTCAATCTGGAAGTCAGTAAAGCTGAACAACAGAAAGCCACAGATGAAAATCATCAATGCTTTATCCATGACGGATATAAGTGCTTCTTTCCGGTACTGCCCCATCCCGGATATCCCTGCCCTGAAAACAAGTATCAACGAGACAAGGATATTGTTGACCACCAGCCAGATCAATAGTTTCCATGCATCAGCATAGCCAAGTAGATAGGCAATGATGCCGATCGTCAGGGAGTAGAATAATGCCAGGATGACTTTGAGACGTAGTATCTGGTACCATCTTTCGACACGCACCTTTCCGTGAACTGCTGTGTCGGTATTGTGCAGGAGATTCAATCCAAAATCATTGATGATCTGGAAGATGTAGCAAAGGTTGAGCAGTGTGAAATAAAATCCGTACTCGGATTGACCTACCCGATGCTGGACCTGCATGTCGATGCCAAAAATGAAGATGGCCTTAATGACCAGGTTGACGATGATGAGCCCGATGATGGTCGGGAGGAATTGGCGCTTACTCATCCGTGGTAGAATGCTTGGGTCAACATCGGATCAAAGATGTTGAATTTTGGGATCACAGGGCGTAAAGGCGGAAAGTGATACCTCCAACGGGGAGGATTAGCCTATTTCTGCATGGGACTCACTCTAAAACATGAATTCCACAGCGCAGATTAAAAATTCTCATACTTCAATAAAAAGTACTTTTCTTTTTTGCCGTCGTAATTAACTAAGTAAACTGACTTTCCGGAAGTAAACAAAGAACTAAATGAGACTTTATTCAAGTCGAATGCATGAATCTCCCTCGTGATGGAAAGGTCTTTACCCAACAACAGCAGCCAGCCGGTCGGATTCGGATCGTTTCTGTAGTTATTAATGGCATATGCTATGAGATGATTCTCGTCATAGGGTTCGATGTGCAAAAAGTTCCGCTTGACTTTATGGGGGAATTGCACGAGAGTACCCTCCTTCATGTTTCCCTCCTCAAAGGAATAGAGCATTGATCCCAGATTAATATAATTTTTATCATTAAAAATAAAGCAACCGTGAAATCGACTAAAATATCCTAAAGTGTCTGTTTTAATCCCAAAAAGTGTGTCTTGTAAAGTATAAAGGTTATCGTCAGTCAATCGGTATTCAAGAAAATC
>JANMVA010000433.1:0-3478 GCA_031392195.1 Saprospiraceae bacterium
TAGCAAGATCACAGTCGGCCATTGACAATGCAAAAGCTCAGGTCGACCAAATCGAATCAGAAGTAGCTAACACCCGCCGCATCCATGAACGAAACCGAAAGCTCAGAGCAGATGGAGTTATCTCTGCACAGGATTTTGAAACTTCAGAAACAACACTTGCACAGCTTGAAGCAAATCTTCGTTCAGCCCGCGCTAATCTGCGTTCTGCAGAACAGGGCTCTAAATCTGCTGAATACAATGTTGCCAGCTCACAGGCAGGATTGAAGGAAATCCGTACTAGTCTCAACCGTACGACAATCATTGCACCAACTGCAGGTATCGTGAGCCAATTGAATGTAGAAGAAGGTGAGCGTGTAGTGGGTACGATCCAGATGACTGGAACGGAGATGATGCGTGTTGCGAATTTCAACAGTATGGAAGTTCAGGTGGAAGTCAGTGAGAATGATATTCTTCGTGTGAGTGTTGGCGATACGGCTGATATCGAAGTGGATGCTTATCTCGATAAAAAATTTAAAGGTGTCGTGACGGAGATGGGTAGTTCGGCAGCAAATACCGGAACTATTCAGGGTGCACAATTGACTTCTGACCAGGTCACCAACTTTATCGTCAAGATCAGGATCCTTCCGGAATCGTATACTGATCTTGCCGCAAAAACGATGCCCTTCAGGCCAGGAATGTCTGCTTCGGTTGACATCAATACAAACACAGAACGCAATGTTGTAACAATCCCGATCCAGGCTGTTACCACCCGTGAGAAGGACGGCGAAAAAATAATCCGGACAGATGATGAAACTAAACCGAGCGATGAAGAAATCGCTGAGGTTGTATTTATTTATGACGCTGATACTGCTAAAATGGTCACTGTCGAAACGGGTATTCAGGACAATGAATACATTCAGATCCTGAGTGGATTGCAGGAAGGACAGGAAGTGATCAAAGGGCCATATTCTGTTGTATCACGAAAGCTCAAAAATGGGCTCGCGCTCGAACGGAAAAAAGAGAATGAAGGTGATGAGGATGTGGTGGAGAAGAAGGCAAAAGATGATTTCTGATTTCTATCTTCTGCCATACAGCGAAACCTTTCCTTTACGCTTTGTACCGGCATTGCTTTTATAATAGAAATCGACTTTGCGGATAACACGGTCTCTTCCCGGAAGATCCATGACTCTGGTTTCACCTCCTGCAGGAATAAAATTTCTCAGGATCATTTCTTCTCTACTGCCATTGGCAAAATGAACAACAACCCGGTCGAAATCGATCCCTTCATTTTCAACCATTAATTTGATGGCGGTAAAATCACCTTTTGCTCCCGTGACCCATATTTCATCATGATCTGCCCCGCCATGAACTTTGGCAGAACCGAGGAAAGCCCAGCTTTGTGCTCCAACCATCGTGATGGATGCGCTCAGCAGAAAAAGTGAAAGAACTGAAAAGAGAATCTTTTTCATGGCAGATTATTTTTTTGGTTAATCATTGGACTAAAGGTTGCCCCTAAGGTTTAATTTCTTTCGCACCAATTTAATAGATCGCCCGCAACTCGTTTGCTGTTAGCTCTGGAGACAGGAATTTTAATTCCATCGCGTAGTGTCAATTCCCGGGTGCTGAAATTATAGTTTAAAATTTGTGCGGGATGGACCAGATAGGATTGATGTACACGAATGAATCCGTCCTTTTCCAGGATCTGATCTATTTCCTTTAAAGTTTTGGAGAGAAAGACCGGAAGTTGGCCCCAAAGATGGATCCGTGAATAATTGTCCTCCGCCTGCACATAACTTATATCGGCCAGGCGCACCATCTCAATGCATTTTTTAGTGGTGAAGGCAATCACCTCCCTCTGGATATTTTGTACCGCAACTTTCTTCCTTGCAATTGGAATAATGCGGACTTCCGGAGTTACTGTCCTGATCGGTGATAATATAGCTTGTTGCAGGGGCATGCTTGTGGTTACTTAAGATGTTAGGTAAAATTATCTGCCCGGGTACCGCATTACAATAACCCAAATGGGTGATTTTAGCTATAAATGAGGATTATTTAGTCGCATGGAAGGGTGACTAAAAAGGAGGTGACAGATTTAGACTAAATCTGTCAAGTGCTTATTCCGGATGAATGAAACTGGACAACACAACCTTCCGACTCAATTCTGACAGATTTAGACTAAATCTGTCACATGTTGATTTCGGTTGGATGAAATCTGGTACTGTAAGCTTAATATCACTCGCTGACAGATTTAGTCTAAATCTGTCACGTGCTGATTTCGGTTGGATGAAATCTGTTATTAAAAGCTTTTTGCCTCTTTCTGACAGATTTAGTCTAAATCTGTCAAAAGGAAATGTCAGATGTTGACAAAATCTGTCACCATTATCTTACAAACTAAAATTGATCGGCATCGACACCGTCCGATCAACAGGAACACCATCCCTCAACGCCGGCGCCCAACCCGGAACTCTATTCAACACTCGTTTAATCTCCGCCTCAATATCATCACTCAATGACTGCGGCACCCGGATATTCCGCACCGATCCATCAGCCATCACATCCCATTGCACATGAGCACGCCCATGTATTCCATTCTTCCTGGCCTCCGCCGGATACCGTAGCTCCGTATAGATAAACTGAGTCAACACATTATCGGTGCATTGATACACATCTGCAATCAGCTCGTTATTACAACTCTTCAGGTAAGGCTTGGTCACCACCGGCTGCTTAAATAATTCGCCTATCAATGTGTCATTGCGATATATTCCCTCATTTGTTTTTTGACCGGTTCCATCATAGAGCAAAAACTTTCCGTGACGCTTGCCATCCTTCCATTCAAAAACCGACTCAACAATTGCATTTGAATCCAATTGGGTCCATAAGCCCTCTTTCCGGTCATTGAAATATTCGCCACTGGCCGATTTGCCCTTACCGGGTTCAGTCTCCAGCCAGATCCCATGCTTCCGTCCAAACTGATATGTGCCCTGCTCGCGGATAGACCCGTCATCCCACCAGCTTCTGTAAAATCCATGGAGTAATGTCAAAGCAGGTGTACTATAGGTCTTCTCTTCCGTCATCATCTTTTTTTCAGGATGAAAGACCCTCACTTTATAGCCTCCGGGAACCGTGGATACAACATAATAATATCCATAGCGAATCGGTTTCTCACCTTCATCTACGGTAAATTCAAATTTTTTCCTGTACTCAGAATTGTCCTCTGTGTAGTTCTTTTTATCAGCCAGAGCTGCTTGTGATGTCGTACAGGAACTAATAGCGGCGGCGAGAAAAGTGATCGCAACAAATACGTTTAAAATTGATCCGCGCTTGATCATTTTCAAGGAATTATTCATACTCATTTAATTTAAACCGTAAAAAAGACTGAAATGATGGAAGTGTAACATATCCGTTGCTGTCGTGTTCAACTTCACCCCAGCAAGGACTAATCAGTCAACTTTGTTATTTATGAAATGTAGCCAGGCAAACCGGTACTGATGCATTCGTC
>JANMVA010000502.1:0-8523 GCA_031392195.1 Saprospiraceae bacterium
TCAGGAACAGCACCTGATCGGGTTTGTACGATCCAGTTTAAAAATGTAAGGGATTTCACAACAGATCCATTACAGATATTTGACAGCATCCAATTCCAGGTCAAGCTCTATGAAACTTCCAACGTCATTGAATTTATATACGGTGACTGGTCATCATCAACAAGTGCTTCTCAATCCAAATCAGCTGCAGTTGGTCTGAAAGGAACAGGCAACTCAACGGATGAAAAATTAGTAGTTTATAAAGCCGCCGGTGATTCATGGGATAAAGTAAAATTTTATGACCGCAATTACACAAGTGAAGAAGGATTCAACTTTGGAAATCTCCCCAACTATCCTGAGCCCGATGCGGGCAGAACATTGCGATTTACTCCGACCTATGAAACAGATGTCCAGGTTGGAGAAATTTATTCAATGGGCGAAGCATCTTCTTACTATTCATCCCCGCAAAGTATTTCTGTAAGCGTCAGAAATATTGGCCACAGTGAATTGAATCAACTGCCGGTCACGTTGAATGTCACAGGTGCGAATTCCTATACAGTAACAAAGAATATCACGTCCATCGACTTCAGGCAAAATTCGGTCATTCACTTTAATCAATTTATACCCACAGCGACAGGGTTCAATACCATGACAGTGACGGTTCCGGATGACGATCACAGTGTGGACAATACAAAGTCATGGATACAGAACACAACTGAGTTTGAAGTCAATTATTCTTCATCCGAAGCGAATAGTGATCAGATTGGCTCGCCTACATCCTCTGAAATTTATTATGCCCGATATCATGTGACCGGATCAGCGGGAGTGAGTTCGGTGAAAACGTATTTCAGTACGGATGGATTGAGTGTAGGCCAGGAAGTCTTTGGCATCGTGCTCGATGAAAATGGAAATGAGGTGGGTCGTTCGGATCATTATTTTGTTGAGGCGGGTGATCTTGGTGGCTGGCATACATTTGCGATCAACAATGTACCTGTCATAACGAATGGATTCTTCTATGCAGGCTTTGGTGCTATTCATGAAAATATGGGTTACCAATTATTAGGTGTTCAGGATGAAAATCCAACACGTCAGAACACTTTCTTTACATCTGCCATAGATGGAAGCAACCTTCAGCCTTACTACAGCTCAACAAATACCGGCAGGCTTATGATCGGTGCAACATTAACGGCGGTAGCGCCTGTTGGCGGTGATGCATCAGCATTGTCGAATGTCTGTGTTGGACATGAAGCTCATTTATCGCTTTCAAATTATACCGGATTCATCCACTGGCAGCAATCGCCTGATGGAAGTAACAACTGGGAGCCTGTTAGCGGTGGACAAGGTGCCACTACTGATTCTTATACGACCGTTGAACTTGATCAAACTGCCTACTTCAGGGCGGAAGTATCTCAGCCTGGCTTTGCAGATGTATACTCAAATCTGGTTGAAGTACTGGTCCTGGCGGCACCTGATTCGGCCGGTATTATTACCGGACAGGATACAGTTTGCGTGGGTGATCAGGGAATTGTATTTAGAGTAGAACCTATTGGAAATGCATCATCCTACACGTGGACTTTTTCTGATGGCATCACTGGTTCCTCAACGATTGATAGTATCATCGTGGAATTCACCGAAGCTTCAAACGAAAGCACAATAACTGTTGCAGGAAATAATGGCCTTTGCGATGGTCCTTCATCCACAATTGAAATCGATGTCAATTCACTTCCATCTGTTCCTGGGATTGGTGGTATTCAGCCGGTCATACCATGCGGCGATACATTAGGCAGAGTATTAGTCGAAGGTCTACCCGGTGGCGGATGGGGGCTGATTGTTTACCCTGAAAACGACACGATTCATGGTTTTGGGAATGATGAATTCGTTGGCTTACCTCCCGGACCTCATCAGTTGAGTGTTATAAATAATAGAGGTTGCACCTCCGGTCTTTCCGAAGAATTTACGATACCAAATCTTCGCCCTGTTCCGGATACACCCACGATCACTGCAGTAGCCAATGTCCTTCATTCAGACTCGCCTGTCGGTAATCAATGGTATAGAAATCTTTCTCCGATCAGCGGCGCTGTTGATCAGGATTATACAGCAACTGAAAACGGCCTGTATCATACAGTCGTTAAGAATGAGTTCAATTGCAGGTCAGCCCCGTCAAATGAGATCACAATTATTATCAGTGCAGTTGATCCAATTGAAGCCAATGGTACATATCTGGTTTACCCGAACCCTGTAAGTGATGAGCTGATCATAGAATCAAAAGAACAGATATCGAACAGTACTATTGAGCTTTTCAACTCGATCGGGCACCTGATGTATGCCGGTGATCTCAATCCGGAAAAGACAAATATCCGGATGACAGAATTTACTCCGGGTGTTTATCTTGTTAAAATTGGCAACGAAGGCACGTACATGTTTGCAAAAGTGGTGAAGCAATAAGGGGCAGGAGCCTTGAGCCTTGAGCCGTGAGCCGTGAGCCGTGTGATATGTGATATGTGATATGTGATATGTGATGCTTGACGTGAGATGTAATGTGAATTGGATCAAAACAATATTTTGATGAAGCCCTGCAAATCGCAGGGCTTTTTCATTTGGTGGTGTCTGAAATGTGTGCAATTGCAAAGAGCGTGAGCTCTTTATCCAGGTGGCCTCGTAGAGGATTAAGCGTAGCTGGGCATGACAAAAGAGCGTGAGCTCATTACTCAAAAAGCCTCATAGAGGCTAAAGGTTGGTAGCATCTGCAGGATGCGAAAAACCACACACCATGCCTGCATCGTAAATGCAGGCAGCCGAGCGCAGCTCAAAAAAAACCGCTCTTCATACCCAATTCTTCCTCATTTATAGATGGACAATTCATTCGTAATTCATCAATCGTATTTCGTCATTCCTTATACCCTTCTTTTGACGCAATTGCCCTCCCGGGGCAGTAATTTCTTGCTGTAGGTTTGTTTCACAAAAACAACCATTATCATGAGCAAGCTAAACCACACTTCCCCGAAAATCACACCCTTCCTTTGGTTTGATAACGATGCAGAAGATGCGATGAATTTTTACACATCTGTTTTTAAAAACTCTTCAGTCGACAGCATCAATCGCATCGGCAAAGGGGGCCATCTTCCTGAAGGTTCTGTCATGATTTGTTCCTTCACCCTGGAGGGGCAAAAGTTCATGGCCTTGAATGCCGGGCCGCATTTCAAATTCAATGAAGCGGTTTCCTTCTATGTCAGTTGCGACAGCCAGGAAGAAGTCGATTACTACTGGAATAAACTGACTGCCGATGGTGGTGCTGAATCGCAATGTGGTTGGCTGAAAGACAAATTTGGCCTCTCCTGGCAAATCATTCCTACAGCATTGCCTGAATTAATGAGTGATCCGGACCTGGAGAAAGGAGGACGCGTGATGCAGGCAATGATGGGCATACGTAAAATTGAAATTGAGGAATTGCAGGAAGCGTATGATGGGTGAATCATCTATGACAATTGGTGTGCTTTATGAGGGATTGATGAATTACGAATTACGATTGACGAATGTGATACCGGATAGTGGGATGCCGGATTCCGGACGTATGGCGTAAAATCTCACTATTCATAATTCATACTGCTCACGGCTCACGGTTGACGGCAGCAACTGCTGTGAGCGTGAAAGCCCCCAACCTACTTCGACACGCGCAACCTCTTGCACATCCAGCTCAGCACGACGCCTGCGTTCCTTCATTATTATTTCAACTCACTGCGTGTTGATGAAATATTTATTCCGGAAACACCGGGGTGCCATAATTTGAAATTTTACTGAAGATTTGATCATCCTTTTCCCCCGGTGTTTTCGAAGCAAATGCACACCACAGGTGTGATTAGCGTAGAAACGCAGGGGAGATGCGCAGCGAAGCGAAGGGGTTGAAAAGAAACACTGGGGTGAGGGGAGCAAGAGGTAAATTACGATTCACGGCTCACGGTTCACGATTCTACGTAGAGAACATAATACCAATGTATTAGCTACCACAAGTAATAATCCTTCGTTAGCTTTGGTTTCATGATCAACTTACTGCTGGCCGATGATCATACGGTCGTCACCGAAGGCATCAAACTCCTCCTGCTCGATGTTCCTGACATCAAAGTAATCGCTGAGGCCAGGAATGGACAGCAGGCGCTGGATCTGCTGGCTAATCAAACCGTCGATGTGGTGTTGATGGATATCGAAATGCCTGTGATGGACGGGATCAAATGCACCGAACATATCACACAGCGATTTCCGGACGTGAAAGTTGTGGCCATCAGCATCTACGCGGATTATCCACATGTCCAGTCGATGATTAAGGCAGGGGCAAAAGGTTATCTGCTGAAGAATTGCGGAAAATCGGAGCTCGAACAATGTATCCGGAAAGTGCAAGCGGGTGGAACATTTTTCAGTGATGACCTGACGGATACCTTATTGGCCGGCATGCAGGGAAAATTTGTCAAAAAAGAAGGCACCAGTCAATTCATGCCCACCTTGTCCCGTCGCGAAAAAGAAATCCTGAAGCACATTGTCGATGAGGCTACAACGGCAGAGATCGCTGAAAAACTTTTTATCTCCATCGGCACCGTCGAAACGCACCGCCATAATATGATGAACAAGCTGAGCGTGCGCAATACGGCGGGATTGGTAAGGGTGGCGATAACGCATGGGTTAATTTAGAACCGGAATTTTCCCTTGTAGCTTAAAGTTTCTATCCTTCAAAAACTTGTAACTTTAGTTTATGAGGATTTATGTTGACACTTCTGTATTTGGTGGTTGCTTTGACCCTGAATTTGAATTTTGGTCGAATCGGCTTATAGCATTATTCAAGAATGGTAAGCACAACGCAGTGATTTCAGAAGTATCAGAATTTGAATTAAATTTTGTTCCACCACAAGTCAAGAAAGTCCTTAAGAAATACCTCAGAATCATCTGGAGGTAGTGAGATTTTCAAATGAAGCAAAACAGTTATCCGAACAATATCTCAAAGAAAAGATTGTAACGAAGAAATCAATGGCTGACACTCAACACATTGCGGTGGCAACTGTTGAACAAGTAGATCTTTTGGTGAGTTGGAATTTCAAGCATATTGTTAACTTTGATAAGATTCGATTGTACAATTCCGTTAATTTAAAATACGGTTACAGAATTTTAGAAATCAGGAACCCAAGAGATCTTACAGATGAAGAATAAAAGAAATAAAATATTTGATACTGTTCTGATGACTCGTGAAATTCGGGATGCTATGTATCGTCAGAAGTCCGATCCTAACTTTGATCCAGCAGAATTGAAAAGGATTAAAGAAAAATGGACAAAACTTCTTAATCAACAAGAAAAAGCTTCGATGCTCGATTCCAAAGTTTCGTAAAAATTCCCATAAAGACAATAATGTACCGGGCATAACATCAGCTATTATCCAAAACATGACCGGACCCCACCTCAACATTTGGTCATTCATTATTCTGTTAGGGGCCGCACAGTGACTGACATTTAGCTCTTCACAAGCGCATATTTGTAAACAAAAATCCAAAATCGCTATGGCATACACATCTAAAGTAACCATCACCATCAACCAGCCCGTTGAAAAAGTCTGGGAGCTCTTTATGGATCCGGATAATCTTAAAAAGTGGCTCACAGGATTTGTTTCCGCCGAACATATCAGCGGGAAGATTTACGAAACCGGAAGTGTGAGTAAGCTGAAGTTTATGGAAAGCGGAAAAGAAATGGAGGTAACCGAAACGGTTCTGATGGCCAAACCCAACCAGCAATACACTATTATGTTAAAACATAAAACCTTTGAAACCGAAACCGACGTTCGCTTTAACTCATTAGGCCAACAAACAGAGTTGATCCAAACTGTCCAGTTTTCTCCAAAAAACTTTATGATGAAGCTAATGATGCCGCTCGCAAAAGGAGAAATGAAAAAACGAACGGCAGACGAATTATTCAAATTCAAAACGTTTGCAGAGACTAAATCTTAACTTAAAGATTTGAAACAAAGTAAATCCAATATGCTTATTCTCCGGATTATTATTGCATTTCTATTCGCCACCCATTCTATCGGTGCTCAAAGTGATCGATCAAAATTTTCTCTTACATATTCGCTAAGCCGATCTTCAAAAACAAACCTTGCAGGTGGCAATCTTGATGCCGGATTATCCTCGTCGATTTTTAGTCATTACGAATTTGGGGAAAGGAAGTCAAGGAAATATTCAATTGGGTTAGGCTGGCTGGAATCTCATTTCATTTATAGGGACCATTCCGGCATGCAAGCCCATAGGGATGTGGAACATCATTATCTCATCAAATTTATAGTGATTCCTGCCGGGATAAAGTTTTTCATTGGTTCATTTTACCTTCATCCTGAAGTTGGAGCTTCACATAACTATGGACTTGTGATCAAATCTCATTTGGTGGATACTGAAATGAATATTACGAACAAAAATCATTCTGAATATCGGTATTCCAGGCGGTTTGAGCTTTTACTTTTCAATGCCTTTACTGTAGGTTACGAAATTAAAACACCCTCATTTATTTTGCTAACCGCAGTCAAAAGCTATGTCGCATTCAACCCCAGTTCATTAAATACTTATGGTGTAGGGTTGATGGCAGGCTTAAAGATTTGACAATAGCTTTCCTCATCTTGTAGAAGCAAATAACATAAGCTACCAGCCTGAAAGGCCAATTTAATATGCTTTGGAAATGAGCGTGATCTGCCTGAAGATATCAGGGCTATGTGCATCATGACAAAAAACACTTAATTTTATGGTCATGAGTAACACAATTATTAATCAATTCCTTTCAGAATTTGAAGCAGAAGTAACTGCCACCAGGAAATGCCTGGAAAGAATTCCGGAAAAACTTTATGACTGGAAACCGCATGAAAAATCCATGAAGCTTGGATACCTCACTTTACTTGTAGCTGAAATTCCAAAGTGGATTACAGTCATGATTAAAACCAGGGAAATTGATCTCAAAACATTTGAGCATTTCCAGCCTGCGACCACAAGTGAAATGGTAAATCATTTTGACGAAAACGTAAATGGTGCCAAACAAGCCTTTCAGCAACTTACAATGGAAGACTTATCCAAACTCTTTGTATTGAAAATGGGGGACCAAATTCTGACGAACTCTCCATTGATTGAAAATATTAGTTCTACACTGAATCATTGGGTACACCATCGTGGACAATTGACTGTCTATATGCGATTAAATGATATAGCTGTGCCGTCGATATATGGGCCTTCGGCAGATGAGAAGGGTTTTTAGCAATCAGTGTATAAAAAAACCATGAATCTGTACAGAACGGACAAAGCTGAAAAGTTTGAAGATCTTATTGACGTAGAAAATCAACTCGCTCGGAGAGAGGATACTAAGGTTGATTTATATAAGATTGCAGGGGATTTAGCTGTTGTGCTTTTAAACGATACAGATCCATTCAATGACGCAGATACTATTGAATATAGGATGCTTTTTGGGCAACGAGTGCGAACACAAGTCGACTTCGCGGATATTGGAGGCTTTTTACCAAGTTCTGAAATACCAAAAATCACATCATGGATTAAAGAAAAAAGCCTTCATACATATGATGGATTTTCAAAAATTTATGATAATGTGTCTGAAGAGGTAAGACAGTGGTTACTTGACATGGGCACAGATGAAAAATATGGTCTTTATGCTGGCTACGTCAGACCTTTGGCTATTCTATATTTTACAGCATTGGAGAATGAGAACTCAGTCATTTTTGAAGGTGAAGCCGTATAGCTAAAAATAATGCCCCAGGTATAGGCCGTGTTCATTCATCCTGCCTTCTGGAATCCAGGGACGTTTAAGGACAATTAAAAGTATTATGTATAAAAATCTGATAAAGAAATATTGTATTCTGCAGTTCGCAGTCTTGCTATCTTCTAATGTATTGTGCCAAATAAACGATGCAAGGAGATACTATTATCAAGATGAATTAGATTACTTACCTCATTTTCTGAGTTACCAACTTGCAGGTGGCCAAAATGTATATGAATATGGCCTTGAATTTAATAAAGTCCTTGAAGTAACTCTGAATTCGTGCTCCGACACAAAGCATCAACTCATTTCACATTTTGGGATGACATCAAGATTGTCTGGGATATCCCCTATAGGTGCCAGTAGAGACAGTTATTTCGTTATTCAACTAGATGAATATGGAAAAGTATCCCAATTGGAAGTTTATAATTCAAGTAACCCTGACCAAATAGAAGAATGCATGCTGGAGGCATTAACAATGTCAAGGATAAATCCAGGCTTGAAAGACCTGCAACCAGTGAAGTGTTATTTTGTATACCGGTATAATTGATTGCTATCACCAGAGGAAAAGGCGGGATCTCGCTCACTATAAAATGTTTTATTTATTTTCTCCATGCTCACGCAATTTTACCAAAGCAAAAGGCGGAAGTTTTACTGAGTTTAGACGAACTATTTTTTTGCCACTTGCCAATTGCGCCATGCCCTCCCGCAACTTTGCAAAACCAAAGGAGTGATCTCTCATAAGTTTCGACTTACCAATTT
>JANMVA010000511.1:0-13041 GCA_031392195.1 Saprospiraceae bacterium
GATATTCCGAGCGTACTGATGCTGTTATTGAACCTAAATTAAGTATGCAATGGTTCTTAAAAATGGATACCATTTCCAAACCTGCATTGGAAAATGTTTTGAACGGTGAAATAAAATTAATTCCTGAAAAATTTACAAACACCTATAAACACTGGATGGAAAACGTACACGACTGGTGTATCTCCCGTCAATTGTGGTGGGGTCATCAAATTCCGGCATGGTATCTGGTGCATGATGGCGAAGAGTTGGTGTTTGTAGCTAAGGAACCGGCTGAAGCATTGCATGAAGCGAAAAACAAAACCGGTCGTGGCGATTTAGTGATCGGTGATTTGCGCAGGGATGAAGATGTTTTAGATACCTGGTTCTCATCCTGGCTGTGGCCGATCAGTGTATTCAATGGATGGAAAGATCCAAAAGAACTCAATTATTATTATCCGACGAGTGTGCTGGTGACTGGATGGGATATAATATTTCTCTGGGTCGCCCGGATGGTGATGGCAGGATATGAATGGATAGGTGCAAAACCATTTCACGATGTATACTTCACCGGGATGGTGCGCGATAAACAGCGCAGAAAGATGAGTAAACAATTGGGCAATAGTCCTGATGCCCTGGAGCTCATTGATCAATTTGGTGCTGATGGAGTACGATACGGCATTATGGCCTCTGCGCCTGCTGGCGGAGATATTTTGTTTGATGAAAAACTATGTGAACTCGGCCGCAACTTTTGCAATAAGATCTGGAATGCACTGAGGCTGGTAAAATCATGGAATGTAGATTCATCATTATCACAGGATGACGGACGAAAATTAGCCATAGAATGGATGAAAGCGAGATTGAGTGCTACGCATACAGAGTTGCGTGGCCAATATGCACAGTACCGTTTATCAGAAGCTGTTACTAACCTTTATTCCTTTGTTTGGGACGATTTCTGTAGTGTCTTCCTGGAGATCATCAAACCCAATTTTGGTGAGTCATCTGATGAAGCGAGTTATGAAGCTACAACCGAAGTCTTTGAAGAAGTCTGCAAGCTCCTGCATCCGTTTATGCCATTCATAACGGAAGAAATCTGGCATCAATTGAGAGAACGTAAACCAGGAGATGATTGCATGATTTCGTTGGTCAGCAACACCATAGAGGACCCCAATCAGGCTGTGATCGATACACTTACTCATATTCTTGCCGTAAAGACATCTGTCCTTGAATTACGCAATCAATATCAACTTTCACCTAAAGAATTAATTGAGCTTAGTCATCCGGCAGAACCTGAGTTGAGAGATTTGTGGTCTATAGCCGGTGCGGAGTCCATTTTGAAGAAGTTATCAAATGCAACAATAGAGGAGGGCGGATCAACCGGAGTTTCTTTTATTGCTGGCAAGTATCAGTATTACGCTGCGCTCAATATTCAGATCGACAAAGAATCTGAAATAAAACGGATGAGAGAAGAACTGGAATATTACACAGGTTTTGTGATGAGTGTGGATAAGAAACTAAATAATGAGAAATTTGTAGCCAATGCATCTGCAGATGTTGTTGAAAAAGAAAGACAGAAAAAAGCAGATGGTGAATCCAAAATAGAGCAACTCAGAAAAAGCATATCCTTGTTAAATTAATGATGAACAGGTTTTTTATTTCGCACTCTTTTTTATTGATCATCGTCCTGATGGTGTTGTCTTCTATCAGGGGGCAAAGCCAGGAGGTTATCAAAGCGTTGCCCCGCTGGCTAGTGAGTGGACATATTAATTATATGCATCCCGGGGATCCGACGGATAAGTTTATTGAAGATGGAAAGTTTGGATACCAGTTTGAAGCTCAGTATCGTGTTCAATACAATAAACCTTTTTTAGCCGGCTTGTATTTCCAGGAAACAGGATTGAGTCGATATGTTCTTAAATACACCGATGGCGATACCGATATCAAGGAGAAGGCTAATACACGAAGAATAGGAATGGGGTTAACTGCCGGATTTTATCCTGAGATCAATTGGCTTTTACAACCTTACCTGCAGGGGAGGGTCGGATATACGATCTTTCAAACTTCTTCCATTCTGACCGACACAGACGAAGATGAGATCATTGAGCGGATATCAGAGAAAACAACCTCAGTACCCGGATATGGAATGGACTTAGGTATTCATGTTGTTCCGAATATCTGGTATGTCCGGGGAGATGTGCGCATAGGATTTGAGACGAATCCAAGTACTTCCTATATGCTTCTGGATGAGGAAAATCAAGGTGAGACAGGCTTCCCCATTGATTATTTCGTTGAGCATAGATCCGCCGGCCGCTGGTTGAAGGTTTCAATTGGATTAAGTTATCTCTTTTGATTTTTCCTATCCTATCTAAGGCCAGGGCCCAATCCGTTATTGCTCTTAGAGGTCATCATGGCCTTAAATGCTAATTTTACAGCATGATTGAAGAACAGGACACCGAATTTGAAGGTGAAGAAGGTTTATATGAGCATCATCGTTTTACCACTCCGGCCGGCCTTACACCCATCAGGGTCGATAAATATATACTGATAAAACTTGAAGGCATTTCCCGCAACAAGATCCAGAATGGCATCAGGGCCGGGGCTGTCAGAATAGATGGTGAGCCTATCAAGCCTAACCATAAAATCAAGCCTAATCAGACTATTACTATTCTCTTACCAAAGCCTCCTGATCTTGGTGAGCGCATTGTGCCGGAGGATATTCCGCTTGATATCCGGTATGAGGATAATGATATCATGGTCATCTATAAACCACCGGGGTTGGTAGTCCATCCCGGTATAGGCCATGAGTCAGGTACGCTGGTGAACGCATTAGCTTTTCATCTGTCCAAGACCGTGATGCCAGTGATGGCTGGTAATTCTCCTGACAGGCCGGGATTGGTGCACAGGATCGATAAGGATACATCCGGTTTACTTGTCATTGCAAAAAATGAATATGCCATGACGCACCTGGCTAAACAATTCTTTGATCATACGATCAGGCGTACATATAATGCCATTGTATGGGGAAGTCCAGATCCACCGGAAGGAACGATTGAGGGAAACCTTGGACGTGATCCCCGATTCCGTCAATTAATGACTGTTTATGAGGATGGGGAAGGCGGCAAGGAATCTATCACGCATTATAAAGTGCTCGAAGATTTGTATTACATCAGTCTCGTTGAATGTGTCCTGGAGACAGGTCGTACACATCAGATCCGTGTGCACATGAAACACCTCGGTCATCCGGTATTTAATGATGAGCGATATGGTGGGGACCGCATTGTGAAGGGGACTGTATTTACGAAGTACAAACAGTTTGTAGATAATTGCTTCCAGATTTGTCCGAGACAGGCATTGCATGCGCGTACACTTGGATTTGAGCATCCGACGACAGGAGAGAAAATGCATTTTGATTCTGACTTGCCGGATGATATGCAGCAACTGATGCAAAAATGGACTTCCTATGTCGCGCACCGAAAAGATATTCCGGGAGCATGATGCGTGATGAATTTCTGCGATCGCTGCATTCCCTCAAAAATGTCCTGTCAGAAAATAGTGAAGGCGTCAAAGCTGCAATTCAGGAAGCTTATGAAATGAATCCATGGTTTATTCCTGAATTCACACAACATGCTCTTTCCGCTATTTCCAATGAGTTTTTGGATGCGGATAAATGTGAGAATTGGATGAATCAATATAGTACCGCACAAAGTGATCCAGATCGTGTCGGTATTGTGATGGCCGGAAATATTCCACTTGTAGGTTTCCATGATTTATTTTCCGTGCTCGCCAGCGGGCATCAGGCAGTGGTGAAATTGAGTGACAAGGATTCGGTATTGATAAAATTCCTAACGGATGAATGGATAAAAATATATCCCGATCTGTCCAGGCGTATTCATTTTACAAATCGGCTGGAAGAATTTGACGCTGTCATAGCCACAGGAAGCAATAACAGTAGCCGGTATTTTGAATATTATTTCAGGAATCATCCACATCTACTTCGAAGAAACAGGAATGGAGTAGCCGTGCTCAATGGAAATGAATCGGCGCGTGATCTGTTGAAATTATCGGATGATATTTTCCTCTATTTCGGATTGGGCTGCAGAAGTGTTTCACACATTTATATTCCGGAGAATTATTCTTTTGAGCTGTGGGACGTGGCTATTGAGAAATGGAAATACCTGGCGGACCATAACAAGTACAAGAATAACCTGGATTATAATTTTGCTATTTATATCATCAATCAGGTTCCCCATCTCAATCTTGGTAACTTAATTTTGAAGGAGGACGAAACCATTGCATCGAGAATCGGATGTGTGCATTATTCAGATTATACTGATCAGGAAGACCTATTGCAAAAATTAGACAGCAAAAGAGAAGAAATTCAATGCGTGATCAGTGCTGAACCATTGAAGGGTTGGGATCATATTTCATTTGGTCATAGTCAGTATCCTGCATTAGGTCAGTACGCTGATGGAGTAGATACAATGGCATTTCTCACATCTTTGTAATACCAATGACGAGAATTTCAAAAAAGGAGAAGGCTAAAGCGATTGCAAAGATCCTTGATCAGATATACCCGGATGTGGATATTCCGCTCGATCATGAAGATCCGTTTACGCTTTTGATTGCAGTCATCCTTTCAGCACGTTGTACGGATGCACGTGTCAACCAGATCACGCCTCTTTTATTTGAGAAGGCAGACAATCCGAAAAAAATGGCTGCGATGAAAATTGCAGAAATTCAAAAAATTATACAGCCTTGCGGATTGTCGCCGCAAAAAGCTAAAGCAATCCATCGCACTTCGGAGATCATTTTGGAAGAGTACGGAGGGAAAGTTCCTAAAACATTTGAAGAACTTGAAGGGCTGCCGGGAGTTGGTCACAAGACAGCATCGGTTGTGATGTCACAGGCATTTGGTGTGCCTGCTTTTCCTGTGGACACGCATATTCATCGGCTGGCGCGTCGTTGGGGATTAAGCAGTGGTCGGAATGTCGTGCAAACAGAGAAGGATCTCAAGGAATTATTTCCGGAAAGCACATGGAATAAGCTCCATCTTCAGATCATTTATTTCGGGAGAGAATATTGTCCTGCCCGCGGGCATCAGAAGGAGGATTGTCCGATCTGTAGTAAATATGGAGATGAAGATTAAATCTTCTAATTAATCAAAAGGCAACCCAACGCCTATTTGTAATTCGGGTCCACGGTTATCGCCATTGATATCCACATAACCAACCGGGAATTTTTGCTTATAAAATTTGCTGCCATTTCTGAGAGGTAATTCAAACGGACTATGCAATTTATAACCAAAATCGGCCCTGATAATAAAAAAATCCAGGTCCATTCGAATACCAAATCCATATCCAATTCCGAATTCTTTATAAAACCTGTCTAAGGCGAATTCAGAATCGCCTCTTGGATCCTCTTTATTTAATGTCCACACATTCGCAGCATCGATGAATACGGCTCCATCGAAATACCAAAACAAAGGGAATCTTAATTCAACTGACATATCGATTTTTAAATCCCCGGTCTGGTAAAAAGCAAATGAGGTGGTATCCGCAACTAAATCCCTGTAACCACCTGGTCCCAGTTCCCTGATCTGCCAGGCCCTGTTACTCAATGCTCCTCCGACAAAGAATTGCTTGATGTAGGGTACCTGTTGCAAGTCGGGTTGAAAAGCACTTGCCAGCCCGGGGTTGAACCTGAATGCGAGTTGTATCTTGGAATTGAAATTATAGAAGTACCTGAAATCCATTTCTGCTTTGGCGAATTTGGAGAACCGGATCAATTCGGATTCAGGAGTTTCGGGATTGTCAGTACCTAAAACAAATTCATTATTCGTTTTGGTCAGTACATTTGAAATTTCATTGACAGCCCACACTTCAAGGCCTGAGAGTTCAAAGCTATGATCCAGTTTTACAACACTCCCGGATTTTTTGAAAGGAGTATCCCTGGAATAAGAATAGCCACGAAATAGTAAGCCTGTGAATAAATATTTCCCAAAGCTTTCCCTTTGAAATCTGCTCTGCGACAGAACTTTGATCTCAAAGCTATCACTTGGATTCGGAACAAAAATGTCAAATCCAATACGATTGATGGTCAGGCTCCGGATGTCATCAGGTTTGATCAGGTAGCTTAAGCCTGCATTGATCGTATAGTAATCGTACAGATCACGGATGAATATAAAATTTGCATCGAGATTGACTGATGTAGTAGCATCATACAGGAGCCATCTTTTAAGCTTATTACCCATCAATGCAGGCTCGTCATCAGAGCGACTATAACCAATAATGGAATAAAGCCGCAACGGATCCATAAACCGTGGCAAGGAAACCGAAGCACCCCCTCCGTAATTATAACTATTGATAAAGTTGTTGTTCTCAGTCTCGGCATCTGAGAGATAGTTGAACTCTATGCCTCCATCAGCATGTAAAGAAAAAATTTCTGCTCCTTTGAACAGGTTCAGATCTCTGTAGTTTATACCTGCTGATGTTCCAAATAACGATTTTCCCGATTGGGCAAGGTCAATACTAGAGTAAGTCAGCTCTACATTGCCTCCAAAGTATATCTTGCTATTTCGGGTTAATGAGAGCGTATAATTGATTTTAGGAGAATCAATTTCCATCGTATCAACAACCTCATTGCGATTGATAAACCGGACGATCTCCATTTTACGCAGGTTCCGGAGGCTGAGCAGGACATTATCCCTTCTTACCAAATCTCCCTCCCGGAGAAAGATGTTCCGTTCAATAGCTTCAGGCTTCAATGTCATCTCCGGTTGTGGATTGACGTATGTTATATTTCTGACGATCGTGTCGTAGAACAATCTGGTATCCGTCTGCTGAAAATCAGTGAAGATGGTGACATCGCCCACATAGTACTTTTTGTGAAGGATGCTATCTGATGCATTCAGTATCCGGAAGGTTGCTTTGACTACTCCAGTCGATGTGTCTACTTCAAGGGGAGGTATATAAGTTTCATCAAAGCGGGCATAACCCTCATTTTGAAATAAACCGGTTAGCCTCGATCTTTCCTGGTTGTACAATTCAATATCCAACGGACTTCCGGGAGGTAAAAATGTTTCTTTGATATTGGATTGAATGATCTGTTGAAGAGAAGAATCGGCCGCAAGGAAAATCATGGAATCGATATATAAGCGCGGACCCGGATCAACTTTGTAGGTCACATAAGTTTTTTTTTCTGCTGCCGTGAGAAAAAGTGTTTTAGTCGAATCAATCGTGTTGGCAACAAAATCTACTTTAGCACTGCGATAACCCCTGGAAGCCAGATAGCTTTCGAATCTTTCTGTTGTGCGCACAGTCAGCGTAGAATCATAGATAATCGGCTTGTTCTTTCGGAGTCTGTCCTCAGACCATTTTTTACGGGTCGGCCGTCTTTCCAGGCTCTCCTGATATTGATAATAAAATGTATGACGGGCAATACCAAAAACTGTTTTTGTCTGCTCCTGCAGGTAAAGGGTACTCAGCTTTTCTTTCAGATCAGAAGCATCATCGACCTTGTGCTTCGATTTGATCTGAATCTTATTCTCCCTGAGAAAGGACTGATCCTCCAGCAGATATTTTTTACTATTGCAGGACGAGAGCAGAAAAAGACAGCATATTCCAAGCCCAAACCAAAAAACAAGGGGATATCGTGCCTGACGGCGACCGTGCAATATGGAAGCATTATCTAAACCGAAAATCAAACTCATACAATCGCTTCAACATAAGAAGTTCAGGCTAAAGTATGATAAATTCATAGTTGAAGGCCTGAAAATCAATAAAGAACTGGCTTCAGAAAAAGGTCAGATCATCGACGAGATCTATATCTCCAACCCTGATTATCTGCCAATTCTACAAAACGTTATTAGCGACGAAAAGTTATATGAAGTCACACCCATTCAAATGCGGCAAATCTCCCAGATGACCACCCCGCCCGGTGTATTGTCTGTTTGCAAATTGCCGGAAATGGCTCATTTACCTGATAACATTGCCGGCATGCGGATTTTTTACCTGGATGCCATCCGCGATCCGGGCAATCTCGGTACTATACTGCGAATAGCTGATTGGTTCGGTATTGATTTTGTTATTTGTTCACCGGACTGTGTTGATATTTTCAATCACAAAGTCCTCCAGGCATCTATGGGTAGTGCTTTATGGGTCAGGTGGGGTGAAATGGAGAAGGAGGAATTAATGTCCAGGCCAGGGGAGCACTTATATATCTGTGATACAGATGGAAAAAGTATTTATGCCATGGAGCCACCGTCGGAGGGAATCATTGTGCTCGGTAATGAATCGTTAGGTGTATCTGATGAGATCATGCACAGGGTTCGTGAAGTGATATCTATTCCCGGTGCGAAACAGAAAAATGCAGAAAGCTTAAATGTAGCATCTGCTGCAGCAGTGATTGCATCCTGGTGGACGAAAGACATAACTTAAACTCTCAACCCCCCGACCCCCTTCGAAGGGGGAGGCATGATATTGCTAAACTGCAGGAGAAAACTCCTTGCAGTTTGTAGTTGCCTTTCTTCAACTGAATGAAAATACTTGTTGCAGGAGTTCTCTCCAGCAACCCGTTGGATTCCTGTTGGAATCCCATAAGATCACCTACTTATGTTTTCTCAATGCATCAATTAATACAATCATCCCACTGATATCTTCCGGATCCATTGTATGCCATCTGCCCTGATTGCGAAACCACGTCAATTGACGTTTCGCATAATTGCGTGTTGATTGCTGAATTTTGAGAATGGCTTCATCCAATGCAGAAAGTCCTTCGATGACCTCAAATAATTCCTTGTAACCAACGGTTTGCAAAGCTTTCAGGTTTTTAAATGGATATAGTTGCTTGGCTTCGTCGAGGAAACCGAGTTTCATCATCTCCAGTACGCGATCATTGATGCGTTGATATAAGTCCTTTCTCGGCAGATCCAATACGATGGGTACGATTGAGAATAAACGTTCAGGTTGTGACCCTAATCGGAAAGAGCTGAAAGGTTTTCCGGTAAACTTGCATACAGAGACTGCCCTGATCAGTCGTGAATAATTTGACTGGTCAACAATGGCCAGGTAATCCGGATCCACTTCCTCAAGAATCCTAATCAACGGAAATGTGCCTTCCAGTTCCCAGACCTTTGTCCAGTGAGTGGTGACTTCTACAGGAATATCGGGCATTGCATCAAACCCTTCGATGATAGATTTGATGTACAAACCTGTGCCGCCACTTAAAATAACAACATCATGCCGGGCAAATAAAGTATAAATGATATTGAGTGCATCCGTTGTGTAGTGTCCGGCAGAATAATGATCATGGATGCTCACATGACTGATCAGGTGATGAGGAATTGATGTTAATTGCTCAGCAGATGGCTTTGCAACACCAATATTTAGTTCTTTATACACCTGCCGTGAATCTGCATTGACTATTTCGGTCTTGTAATGCTGTGCTAAGGGAATGGATACAGCCGTTTTTCCAACCCCGGTAGGTCCGCCAACGACTACCAGTAATTTGTTTGCTATATCTTTAGCGTTCACGGCAGAAAGTTCGGGATTTATCTATGATATACGCGTTCATCCGGTTATGGGCCACTATTTTTCTGAGATTGTATTTTCGGAAGACAATTATTTATGGAAGAGACCAGGTGCCTATGCAGGGGCCTTTGATCCTTGCCAGTAATCATCCAAGCGCATTCCTTGAAGCAAGCCTGCTGGGAACCGTCATGAAAAGGCCTGTTCATTATCTCGTCAGGGGTGATATGTTTCATCCGCGTTTCAGGTGGTTGTTTGACTGGACAAAACAAATACCAATTTACCGCCAGAAAGATGGTATCGCCAATTTGCGAAAGAATGCATCCAGTTTTGATCTCACTTACCGGAAATTAAGTGAAGGTGAATCTGTACTGATCTTTCCGGAGGCCAAAACAACGCTGGAAAAAAAGATGAGGCCTATTCAACGGGGTACTGCTCACCTTGCATTTGGCACGATGCCTTTTTTAAAAAATGGTGAGACGTTAAATGTGCAACCGGTTGGTGTGAATTTTACCGAACCACGGTTGCCAGGCACGGATGTAGTAATCAGGTTTGGTCAACCGTTTTCGGTAGCAAATAATGCACGGGAGAACAGGGAGGCTATTGAAAGTTTTACAGAACAGTTGAGCGCTGCAATGAGCCCGCTGATCATTCAGGTCGATGATCAGCTTGAAAAAAACTACGATGTGCTGGCTGCGATTTATTTCAGGTTATTGATCGATAACAAACCTGATCGAAATGCACATGATGATCTTCAAAAAATTGCCGGAGAGATCAACAGGAAGGAAAGTAATTCATTGATTGAAAGGACAAATGAGGTGTATACCATTTTGAAAAAACTAAAAAATCCGGATGCAGCTTATTTTCCGGATCTCATCATTCTCAACCGGGTGGGGCTTGCTGTGATGTTTGTCCTTAAATGTATTTGGCTGCTTGGAGGAGGATGGATATGGCGACTGGTCAGGAATATGATATTCAGTAAAATCAAAACCAATACATTTCAATCACCCACTTCTGTCGGAGCTTTCATGGTTGTCATGCCATTGGTGACGATTATTTTATTGGTCATCTTCCTGTTGACAGGTGTACCTGCTTATTTTGTATTGATCTGGATGTTCGTGATGTGGATAGGAACATTGATCCGTCCTTCATTTCATGTGATCTACGGATTGCTTATGATGAGTATAACCGGTAAAGTCACAGTGAAGAAAATAGTTCTGCAGTTAAAGAATGAAGTTGACCATATCATTGGTTAGACATTGTGTATGCACTATTATATATTTCCATTATGAGAAAGGCGCTATTATTTTGTTGGCTTTCATCATTGGCATTCTTCATGCTGACATCTTGTAATCGTATGAAAAGATCAAATGGAGTGGATCCTGAGTATGTGCTCGTCATTCATGGAGGAGCCGGAGTGATCACCCGAAGTTCCATGGATCCGGAATTGGAGAAGGCATACCGGGCTGCAATGGATGAAGCACTGAATGTTGGAGAAAAAATTCTTTCCGGAGGAGGCACCAGCCTGGTTGCTGTTGAAGCAGTTGTCACCTGGATGGAAGACAATCCATTGTTTAATGCTGGTAAAGGTGCTGTATTTACGTATGAAGGAGAAAATGAACTGGATGCATCTATCATGAATGGAATCGATCTTTCCGCCGGTGCCGTTGCAGGCGTAAAGCATGTTCGCAATCCCATTCAACTCGCCCGGTTGGTAATGGAAAAGTCACCACATGTGATGTTGTCCGGCAAGGGAGCTGAGGATTTTGCTGAGCATCAAGGTGTGACGCTAGTCGATTCATCTTATTTTTTTACTCAGCGAAGATGGGATTCTCATCTGAAAGGGTTGGAAGAAGAAAAATCTTCAGCTGCAGACAAGCACGGAACGGTTGGCGCTGTTGCCCTTGATATACATGGAAACCTGGCTGCAGCTACTTCAACAGGGGGTATGACTAACAAACGTTGGAACAGGATAGGCGATACACCTGTCATCGGAGCGGGTACTTATGCCAATAATCAGACTTGCGCAGTTTCCTCTACAGGCCATGGGGAGTATTTCATTCGTTGGGCGGTGGCGCATGATATTTCGGCGATGATGGAGTATAAAAATGTATCCCTTGAGGAGGCTGCAACATTTGTCATCATGGAAAAGCTTGCTAAAGCAGGAGGTGAAGGTGGAATTATTGGAGTCGACCGTCATGGTAATCTGACGATGACCTTCAACTCGGAGGGAATGTATCGAGGTTATACAAAACCAGGTGAGCGTTATGTCGGTATTTATGGTAATGAATAGTTGTGGTCAGCGCATCTGTATTTAATCAATAAACTTTTTTATTTCTTCGGCAAGCACAGCTACATCTACAGCTTCGATGGGATGCTTGAAATTTGGGATTTCCAAAAATGCTCCGTTCGGCAACCATTCAACGACCTTTTTGGATTCTTCGTTTGTGACCATATTGTCTTCAGATCCCACACTGATCATTACTGGATTTTGGATTTTTCTGAAATCCTGCTTTTCCATCGCTTCACCTTTTCCCAATGAATGCATCATGACTGCAGTTTTGTGCATCAGTACCTTCCAGTCATTCGGCTGATGACGCCTGGACAATGTATCTGCAAATTTTGGAACCTTATTTTCAATGACTTCGGGATTGAGCAACTTCAATTCCTTTTGGGCGCTTTCCGGCGTCCATTCAAATTTGGTTCCCAAAGTCATAATGCGATCCAGTCGCCCCGGATGATCATGAGCAAGTCTTAAGGCTACATAACCACCCATGCTGTATCCAAATACATCGATTGACTGAATGGAATTTTGGTCCAGTAACGAGAGCGTTTCTTCAGCAAATGAGCGGATAGAAAACTGATTGGTGAAAATATTTCCGCCATGGCCACTAAAATTGATGTCAACAATATTATACATGGAAGACAAATGATCATGCAGGGCTGTAAATTGTTCTTTACTGCCAAGTGCTCCATGGAGCAACAATAATGACTTCATGTAAGGAATTAATTCTCTTAATCTGCTTTATTTAAATGGTTTCCGGCAGGGTATACTTCCTTCCTTTATTCTGCTCCTTCAGCCACACCATTAATGGGTCAAAATAGCGAACCATCGCATTCGCGTTCATTTCTTCGCCAGTGGCCTCTTTCATCACATCTCTCCAATTGCGCGTTGCACCACTGGACATGATTTTATTCAGGAATGTTCCGATCTCTTTGTTGCCGAAATAATTTGTTGCCGTTGCCGGTTGCTTCAATATGTTTTCAGCGATATGCTGATGGAGCTGAAATAATATGACATAGGATAATGCGTAATCATAATACTGCGCTGCGTCATCATTGATATGGGTCTTGGTACAGGCATCACAAAATTCATTGCCTCTTGTATTAGGTGGAACGATGCCCTGATATTGTTTTACCAGTGACCACCATTTATTATTGAATTCGCTTTCGGGCAGATTATCGGCATACAATGCTTTTTCAAATTCGCTCATCGTGCCGGCTGCGAAAGGAATAAAGACAGCGAAATTCAATGCTTCCT
>JANMVA010000636.1:0-3171 GCA_031392195.1 Saprospiraceae bacterium
CCTCTTTTATTGATCTCCAGGTCAGGGGGATCGATCAGGTCTTTTTGCTGCAAGACAAAAACGATTTTCTTATGCCACTCTTCATGCATGAAATCAAAAAAATCCCACGCTGATTGCCTGTATGGATTTTTGGCCTCGAATACAAAAATGATCAGGTCTGCACCTGGAATGAATCGTTCTGTGATTTCCTGGTGATGCTGGATGATGGTATTTGTTCCCGGTGTATCAACGATCGCAATGTCTTTCAGGATTTCATTGGGCTGGTAGATCCGTTTTAAATAAGGACTTATTTCTTCTGCCTTAAATTCCTCACCATACATGATCTGCTGGATCGTATCGGTCATAGGTGATGGAGCGACTGCACAAAGATTAGGGTCTCCCAGCAATGCATTGATAAACGAACTTTTACCGGCTTTAACTTCACCTACGATGACAAACATAAATGGCTCCTCAATTCTGTCACGCAGATCAGCCAGTATCCTTCCTGATTCCTGGTGACCTATTCGGTGAGTAAACTGCTGAAGTCGCTGGAGGACATGCTTCAGTTCATTCTTTTGCTTTTGAATACGTACATCGATGACGTTCATCCTTATTCTGAATATAGAATTTGAGCATAACGCTCCAGATAATTCCGAAGCTCAGGGCCCAGGTGGCAAAGTGCATCCAAGATACTCAGGTTTAGAAGATGTGGACGATTCAACCTGTTGACCTGCTGGTACGACGGAAAGGATTGTTTTTCAGTAATAGAAATTCCTGCCGGTATACCATACCTGATATCAGCGAGACTATCCTGAACAATTCTTTCATATGCTTCTGTAAACTTATAGTTCCACTGACCTGGGATCAATTGCGTCATCAATTGGATCAGCTGGAGGTTTAAGTCCCATAGCTTTTCATTTCCTGCATAAAGAATAGACTTCAGATCAGATTCGATCTCATGAAAGAAAGCGGTTTTACCATAGGCTGTTTGAACAGCATTGAAATGGATTCTTGGCCAATCCTCATCATAGGATATTTCAACATCCCTGATTGATGTCTTTTGATGTTTTCCTTTTCTTAAAGGCACAGATAAATAGTTAGGTTTACCGGGGCTCAATATAGCGGTTCGATTTCGCCATGATTTCTTCTGATAGTGCTCATGGGCTTCAAAAAGGATCTCACCATGATGCAACCAATGAGCGAAGAATTCTATAGATGGTATATATTGGCAACCCACGACACAGCCGGTCATATTAATTTATTCTAATACAAATGTAATCCTGATGCCTGAAGATATTTATTGGCACAATTACAAGACAAAGTACAGGACCTTTCCGGTCCCCATGCAAGTTGATCCCTGGATAACTCCGGATATGATCATTTGCATTCCGTCCTGTGCAGAGCCAAATCTTTTGAATACGCTCCATTCAATCAACCAATGTGATTTGCCTGAGATCGACATTGCTGTTATTATTTTAATGAACAAAAACGAATCACTGTCTCCCTCAGAGCTTAACATTCATCAGCAGTCACTGAATGAAGTCAATAAATGGGTGCACGATCATGGTAAAGGACAAATAAGCTATTTCGTCATCAACATAGATTCGATGCCTGACACAAAAGGTGGAGTGGGCCTTGCCAGAAAGCTAGCAATGGATGAAGCGGCGCGTATATTAAATCAGGATGGGATCATTGCGTGCCTTGACGCAGATTGCATTGTGGAGCGAAACTATATCAATGAAGTTTTCAAGGGATTTAAACAGAATCCTGATTTCGAAGCTGCATCTATTTATTTTGAACATGATCTGAATGGGCTGAGTGAAACAACGCGAACCAATATTATTCATTATGAATTACACCTTAGATACCTCGTGCATGCCCATCGTTGGTGTGGTCATCCATTCGCATACCACACAGTGGGATCTTCGATGGCAGTGAAAAGAAATGCCTATTTGATCCAGGGTGGAATGAACACACGTAGTGCGGGGGAGGACTTCTATTTCCTTCAGAAATTTATTGAGATCAATAAACTGTTTGAAATAAAAACTACATCAGTATATCCATCTGCCAGGATATCTGACAGAGTTCCTTTTGGTACCGGCAGAGCGATGCTTGAGATGAAGGATCGTCAGGAACCACTACAGACTATCAATTTTGAAAGCTTCAGATCGATAAAGCCTTTATTTGAATCTTTGCCTCAATTGAGGCAGAAGATCGCCCAGGATGAAAAAGCTGATTACGTAAAGCTGAGGAACGAAATTGGACTTAGAGATGAATTAATCCGGTATTTGGAATCGATTCATTTTTTACAGACAGTTACGGATATTCATAAAAACACAAATTCGCTGTCCAGCTTTCAGAAGAGATTCTTCAGAAGTTTTAATGCATTCAGGATGATCTGGTTTACGCACTATATGAGGGATCATTTCTTTCCGGATGTACCTGTGGCAAATGCAGTGCATGAGTTAACTAAGCATATGGGTGTGCCACAGTCTTTTACCCATGCGGAAGCATTGTTAGACTACTTTCGAAAGATGGACAAAACATACAACAGATAAGATTACCTGAAGATCTCTGTCTGAGCAAAATGAAAAGAAGCTTCGCGAAGGGCATTTTCATCAGAGTCAGCCCCATGGATGGCGTTTTCCCCGATGTTTTTTGCAAACAAAGCACGAATGGTTCCCGGTGCAGCCTTCGATGGATCAGTGGCTCCGATCAGGGTGCGAAAGTCTTCAACAGCATTGTCTTTACGAAGGACAGCAGCTACGATCGGACCGGAAGACATAAAATCGACGAGTTCCTGGTAAAAGCCTCTTTCTTTGTGGACCTCATAAAATTCACCCGCCTTTTCGGTTGATAACTTGGTGTATTTCAATGCAATGATCTCAAATCCGGCTTTATTCATCTGAGCGAGGATGGCGCCAATATGGCCACCAGACACAGCATCCGGTTTGATCATCGTAAAAGTGATATTTCCTGTCATGTTGTTTATTCTGAATGGTTTTCCCCTTGAACGGGGCGCAAATTTAACATATTTGTTAGTATGTAAATAAAATCGGACCTTTGCGGCCTGTTAAAAAATCAGGGTCCGGTTTTATGGAGTCATTGCAGCAATTAATTCGCCAGCCTTCTCGTGTGGTTATCGTCACACACAAGAATCCAGACGGCGATGCTTTAGGCTCGACGCTGGCC
>JANMVA010000343.1:0-3739 GCA_031392195.1 Saprospiraceae bacterium
GTAGAACAAAAAATGGCAGTGACAGGAGCATTCATGGCAGATGCGAAATGTAAGGGGGCGGAATCATTGACGTAATTCATAACAGCATTCTGCATCAGTGCCGCGGATTCAAGGAATGAAAGCTGACCCGCCAGATTTTGGATTTTGGATGGTTGCTGAGCTGTTGCACGTGGATGCGCGTCTGCAGGTCGAAGCATTGGATTTTGGATGTTGGATTGCACTCTTATCTCTTCGCATAAATTAAAATCCGACTTTGCTCCCAGCAAATAAATGGCCACCGACTCCGGCACTGTAGAAATAAATTCAATCCATTTTTCTTTGGGATATTGTTTTGTAAACCAAACGGACGCAGGGGCTATACAGATATACGGGTGATCCTTTGCTACTTTGTTGTAATCTTCTTATGAAGGATACAATCTTGGTTTAACTATTGAATTGTCAGTGATTGCCTCGATGAGGAGAAGGTTGCGGTGAGTTTCATGTAGAATTTGATTGTATTTCCCTTTGTACTCTTCTTTTGCCCCCCGATCTTCTAAAGGGGAAGTAGAATTTTCCATGATTTTTCCATTGTCCTCTCCTGCTACCCCCCGATCCCCTAAAGGGGGAGTGGAAACATCCTCTTGTATCTTCTTGTTTGCCCCCCGACCCTCTAAAGGGGGAGTAGAATTATCCTTATGAATTCTCCTTGCAATTTTTGCCTCTTCAAGTTTTCCATGATCGTCAATAACATGTGGAACTTTTGTATTGAATAAAAATGAAAGAGGATTCTTATCAAATCCGATCGTATGTTTTCCACCAGATAAAGCAGTGATGAGGCCTGTCGTAAAAAATCGCTGGGCGTTGATGACATAATCATACTTCTCAGCACGTATTGATTTGATAAGCTTCCGAATATTTGAATACTTGTTATTCTTTTTATCAAAAATGATTGTGTTCCGAATATTGGGATGATTGGTCAATAAGGATTCATTTCCTTTTCGCAGAAGAAAATCAATTGTTGCATTAGGATAAAATGCCTTCAGCTTCTCGACAATCGGGGTTGCGAGAACGACGTCACCAATGAAGGCTGTTTGAATGATGAGAAACTTCAATCGATTTACGATTTACGAATTACGAATTACGAATTTTAGGAACCTGTATTCTCAATGATTATTCTTCTTACCGTTGATCCGGTAATGCACAGGTATATTTTTCACCAACGCATCTCCCGGTTCCGGCACCCAATGATGTAATCCACCCGCAAGCTCATCATTAAAAGTTGTCGGAATATTCCCGGCCATCGTACGTTCCGCCCATGTCACTGAAGAAGTGCCTGGATCGCGGCGTTCCATGGTAATACATTCTTCCACCGGACAAACCAGTGAGCATAAATTGCATCCAACACAATTCTCTTCGATGATATAAGGTTTGCGATCCAACACATCACTCTTCAATCCAATCGCCTGGTGAGCTCCGTCTTCACATGCCGTGTAACATAACTGACACCCTATGCATTTAGATTCATCGATGCTGGCCACGATCTTATAACTGAGATTCAAATCCTCCCAGTGCAATATATTTTGCAAAGCACGGCCACGCATATCATCAATGGTCCTAAAACCTTTATCATCCATGTATTGCTCAACTCCCGCTACCATCTCCCGAATGATGCCAAAACCGTAATGCATCACAGCAGTACACACCTGCACAGTTGTAGCACCTAATAAAAAGAATTCCACTGCATCCCGCCAGTTTTCAATGCCACCAATTCCGGAGACCGGAACATTCACCTGTGGGTGTTGAACACAATTCTTCAGCATGTTCATCGCTATAGGCTTTACAGCAGGGCCGCAATATCCACCGTTGGTACTTTTTCCATCGACAACCGGATAGGGAACGAAATTATCGATATCGACGCCGATCAAACTTTGAATTGTATTGATCAATGAGATCGCATCACCACCACCTTCAACCGCAGCTACTGCAGGACGTGTGATATCAGTGATATTCGGAGTGAGCTTTACAATCACCGGGATCGTAGCTACTTCTTTCACCCAACTCACGATTGTCTTCAGCACTTTCGGTTCCTGTCCAACGGCGCTACCCATGCCACGCTCGCACATACCGTGCGGGCAACCAAAATTCAATTCGACACCATCTGCACCTGCATTGGTCACATCGCGCATGATCTGGTGCCATTCTTCTTTTGTTTCGACCATCAATGAAGCAATCACCGCATGATCGGGAAACCGTTTTTTCACTTCTTCCATTTCCCGAAGATTATCACGCAACGGACGGTCTGTGATGAGTTCGATATTATTAAAGCCGATCATCCGGTTGTCGCGATAATTGACAGACCCGTATCGTGAAGAAACATTGACTACAGGGATTCCCAATGTTTTCCAGACTGCACCACCCCACCCTGCATCGAATGCTTTCATCGCCTGATAGCCACTGTTTGTTGGTGGTGCAGATGCGAGCCAGAAAGGATTCGGGGATTTGATGCCCGCGAAATTTGTTTGAAGATTTGCCATGATTATTGTG
Organism: Saprospiraceae bacterium; assembly: GCA_031392195.1. Taxonomy (GTDB): domain Bacteria; phylum Bacteroidota; class Bacteroidia; order Chitinophagales; family Saprospiraceae; genus Opimibacter. Next base: position 2,524 of record JANMVA010000343.1, read on the forward strand.
CTGAAAGATATGCCATTATTCCCTTAGCCGCCTTCTTTCCATCAGCAACAGCATTCACGACTTCCTGTCCACCACTGACGACATCACCTGCAGCAAAATACTTTTCATTTGTGGTGTGGAAAGATTGATTCACGATGATGGTACCATCCCCATTCAACCGGATACCTCCGATCATATCACATAAGACGACTTGCTTTGTTTGACCGGTAGCTTTAATCACCCAGTCACATTCCTCAAAAAATTCACTGCCCGGAACATGGTGCACTTTACCGTCAACAACAATCGTGCGAATGAAACGAACACCACCTGCAATTTCAGAATTTGGTCCTGTCACTATTTCTAATGGTGCTACATTGAATAATCCTTTCACACCAGCCTCCTTTGCCAGTTCGTATTCAAATGAATAAGCACCCATCTCTTCTCTGCTCCTTCTGTAAGCCAGTATGACTTTCTCGGCGCCCATGCGTGCACTTTCACTGGCAGCATCCATGGCTGTGTTACCTCCACCCAGGACAATTACTTTTTCCGGCATGGCAATGCGATGATGCAACAATCTCAACTTCTCTATCCATTCCACTGCCCCGATGACATTGGTCAGCTCTTCTCCCTTCATCTTTAATTCGGATGTCTCTCCGAGTCCAACGCCGATGAATATGACATCATAATTATTTTCCAACCGGCTAATATCTTCTTTGGAATTGATCGGTGTTTCATAATACACTGTATAGCCAAACTGATGGGCGAGATAAGCCATTTCATCGATGGCTTCTTCATTGGTGATCTTATAGGGAGCTACACCATGAACAGTCAGCCCGGACGGAAGGCATTTTGCTTCAAAAATATCCACATCAAAACCAGCGATGCGCAACTCACAGGCGCAACTTATACCTGCAGGACCTGCACCGATGATAGCCACTTTTTTCCCATTATTGACCGCTATAGAATAAAATTTCTTTTCTGAGATAATAGCCTTGTGTGTCGCATAAGACTGCAACCTTCCTATTTCAATTGGCCTGACATCGGAATGATTGTATACACAAGCGCCTTCACACAATACTTCTGTCGGGCACACTTTACCACAAGCATAACCGAAATAATTTGAATTGTAAATCGTCTTCGCTGCACCGAAATCATTCTTTGAATTGATCTGCCGGATAAATAAAGGGATATCTATTCCGGTAGGACATGCTGTCACACAAGGAGCATCATAGCAAAA
>JANMVA010000660.1:0-2603 GCA_031392195.1 Saprospiraceae bacterium
CACCCGGACACCCGGAGCAGACACATTCGGCTTGAGGCGATTGCTGCCATCTAATGTTACTGGTCCTCTGCTGCTAAACCCTGCGATCGTATCATTTTCAGCAGTAGCCCCAACTGAAAAGCTGCCCTCATATATTGCAGGCGGATCTGAAACCGAACCACAGCCGCTACCACTATTACCAGCAGAAACAACTACAACAATTCCTGACAGTCGAAGAATATTGATAGCCATGTCCATAATTTGCCAATTCGAAGAATCACATCCTTCAGATTCCGGACATCCCCATGAATTATTAATGACATGAGGTGCCTTAGCAGGATCCGCATTTTCATTATTCAAATCCGTAGGTGCCATGAACCATTGAAAGCATTCCAGATATGTGAAAGGTGATCCATTGCCCCTTTCCATATTACGACATGCACACCATTCAGCTGCAGGAGCTACTCCGATCAGTTCTTCACCATCCAGCCCGACCATAGTGCCCATCGTATGGGTACCATGTCCCCTGTCATCACATGGTTCCTTTACATCAAGACCACAAGGATTCATCGAATCACTACTGAGAGGGCTAATGTTATGGATGGCATCATGCCAGTGATAGTTATGATTGACAGTATCCATCGTCTCATCATATCCGCGATATTGTTTTTTTAATGCCGGATGCGTCCATTCATAACCGGTATCTCCCCCTCCGACAACAACGCCCTGACCCATGTATCCCAACGCCCAGACTTCATCTGCCTTTATCGTATCAATACCCCAGGTGATAGTTGCCCTGTTATGGCCAGGATGTACATCGATAGGTTCTGCATGTCTCAATACCGGATTGGCTACGATTCGTGCAACATCTTCGCGCCGAGCCAGTGCTTCTATCAGTTCAATAGAACCTTCCGATTTGATGGCATTAATAATGAAGAGACTTACATACGGAGCATTTGATTGTGTTAAAAAGGTAGCAAGACCTTCCTGGGTTTCAGAAGACATATCCCGGAGTAGTTGGAAAGCATAAGTTGCTTTCTCAAATTTGTTACTTAGACTTTTTGCAGGGCTGACATCTGCTTGTTGTGTCAGGATGATTAAGAAAGGCACGGATTGTCCTGCGGCAGTTGACTCCCACAGGGAGGTTGCCACTTTATGTCGCCACTCATTTCCCGTTTGACCGGATAAGATGCTAAACCAGGTAATTGCAATTATAAACGGAATGAATTTTTTCATGCAGAGGCACAGTTAAATACTACAAGTTCAAACACAAGGTAAATAAACAAGTTTTATCGGGCATGTCGTAGCGAAGCGAAGATCCCGCCTTCGCGCCAGCGATGTGGCGGGAGGGCAAAGCGCATAGAGCATAGAGCATAGGGTAAATTGCTAATTCAACCTAAAAGAACAAGCATACATTAATGAGAATCTTTTATTCGCCATTTTTCTTTTGCCTTTTGTTTAGTCTCAAGCATTTCCTGATTCCTGAGTTTTGTTTGAACAAATTCGGAATCTGAAACTAGTTCTATGGAAACATTATCAATTTTATATCCAGCGCCGGTAATCGGATGATATCTTAATTCAAAACTTTCAATAATCTTCTCAAAGTTGCCTATGATTAAATACTGAAACGGTTTTTTTGGTTTAAAATAATAGGAGAAGTCCTGCCACTTAAAAATACTGTCACCGTCAACTGCGTTTAACGTTATCTGGGGCCTAAGTTCTATATCCTCGTTTTTCATAATCTTCATCCCTGTGCTATCAGCCATATCTTTATTTGTAAGCATCACACCGATTTTATAATTAACCGAAGTTTCTATCTTCTCTTTCGAGAAACCATCGGCGCCAATTTTATATTTAAAGCTTACTCTATAAACATGTCCTGGACGCAATCCATCTGTCAATTTTGTCTGATATAGATTTCTATAATAAACGACGTGAGAAAACATGTAGGAATCACCTTCATACGGGGTCCAATAATGGAGATATTTGTCATGTGGTTTGATACGCTGGTATTGCGAAAAAATCGGATGCCCGTTAGGTGATAACTTTTGGAAAGACAAGAGAGAAATCCAGTGATCATATACATACACAGTATCCGCACCATCAAATACCCGATTTGCTTTTTCAAAACCTCCATCGGGGACTAAATTTTGGGCCTTTAGCCTACCCGAAATGCAAAAAAGGCATGTAGAAAATAGCGCAAATTGTTTAAGCAAGGTCATTGTTAAAAAGAATGAACTGAAATTTTTAAACAAAATTTCGATGTTATCTATAATCGGAAACCCTATCTGAAGCAAATTACATTTTCAATTCTTAACAACAAAAGTTCTCATACAAAAAATGAAGATTACGGATTGAATCAGCGGTAATGCTTCGACTTGCTTTTCTCAATCTTGTCCTAAAGCTCAGCAACCGTCAGCAAATCACCACATCACTCATGACAACATCAGCAAATCACTACATCACCTCATCACTACATCACCACATCACCACATCAGCACATCAGCACATTAGCACATCAGCACATCAGCACATCAGCGTATTAGCACATTAGCACAAACTACTTTATCAAAGTCTTAATCCGTGTACCTATTAATTCAATCGATTGCAAAAGTTTTTCCTGC
>JANMVA010000694.1:0-3014 GCA_031392195.1 Saprospiraceae bacterium
TTGATGCAAAGGTATAAAATATACATTAACGAGAGCCCATTGATACTTACCCAGACAACAGATCTGGCAGACGAAACAGCCTTCGAACGTTCTCTGATCCACGCAATTTACCGCGGGAAGCCAAAGATCCTGATGAACTACATCGAGCTTCTGGAGAAAAATAAACACCACGAAGGCATCATCATCCAGGCAGACAATGTCGTACAACTCTGGCAGGATTTTAAATCACTCTACTTCTATATCAAAGCAGGTGGTGGTCTCGTCCTCAATCCCTTTGGAAAAGTTCTCCTCATCTTCAGAAGAGGCGTTTGGGATCTGCCGAAAGGAAAGCAGGATCCGGGTGAGACACTGGTGCAAACTGCACTTCGTGAAGTCCGGGAAGAAACCGGCCTCATGGATCTGAAAATGATAGAGAAAATGAGCAATGGATACCACTGCTACATGATGAGCAAGCAGCGCACACTTAAACGCACACGCTGGTATCTCATGCAGACACAGACTCCTGACCAACTCAAATTGCAAAAAGAAGAAGGCATCCAGGATGCTGCATGGTTTGATCCGCGCGAAATACCTAAACTCAACATGCCGATGTACAATAATATCCGTGATGTGCTCATGCGATATTATGATGAAAAGCTTCTGCCCGTCAGCCCGGATAAATAAATTATTTGAAGAAAATTGGATGTGATCATATCGTAGAGACGCAAGATCTTGCGTCTCTACGATAAGTAGTCGAAGAGCAAGCTTCCAATCCTGATCATCGTACTCCCTTCCTCGAGCGCAATGTGATAATCACCTGACATGCCCATGCTCAGGACATTAAATTCATCCTGGATGAAATACTCTTTTTTCAACAGTTCAAAATAGGATTTGAGCTTTTGCATTTCATTTCTTACCTGACCTGCATCTCTTGTCAGGCTAGCCATTCCCATGATACCAGTGATACGCACATTTTTAAGTGGTTTAGTTACTCCCGTTTCAAGTACATCTTTCAACTCATTAAATTCCCAGCCATACTTGGTTTCCTCCACAGCAATCTTGATCTGAAGGAGGCAATCAATGGTTAATCCTTCTTGCTCGGCAGCCTCATTAAGCTTCTGCCACAACTTTAGGCTGTCAAGCGACTGGATACAAGCCACGTAGCGGATTACTGAATTAACCTTGTTCGTTTGAAGATGTCCTATCAGGTGCCATCGGATATCTGTTGGAAGAAGAGAGGCTTTGATGATCAGCTCAGCTGCCCTGTTCTCACCAAACAATCGCTGTCCTTTTTGATAGAGCTCCATGATCTCTTTTTCCTTTCTCATCTTCGAAACGGCAAGTAATTGCGCTCCCGATTCGTTGCATATCGTTAGGAGATCCGTGTATTCAGGACTGGGATTTGGCACAGTTTATGATATTAAAATTTTGTTTAATATGATTTTACTTCGGAAAAGCACAAAATGCTTAACTCCGGAGATTTAACAATATCGAAAGTAACAGGTTCGTTTGTCGAAAAGTCTTTAGAACAATAAAACAGCTGGATGCCGCACCATTACTTCACTCAATTAAAATAATTCTGACATGAAAGCTAACCGGGAAAAAACAAGTAGCGTAATGGGTTTTGTTGTTTCTGTGCTCCTGCATGGCATTTTCTTTGCCGGCTGTATTGCACTTGATTATACACATGAAGCCGAATCCATCGCCAATCCTGACCAAACTGAAATTAATAAGGTGACGGATCAGGCCAGTACCGACAAAGACAAGAGCTGATCCTAAAAAAGTCCATGGATCTGGCTGCTGACAAGTGATATGATCTTGCCCATATCCTCCGCACTTTTTTCAAAATCCAGGTCATCTGCATTGATCACCAGAAGAGGCCCTTCACGGTAACCTTCTATCCATTCGTCATATTTCTGATTGAGCCGCTTCAGGTAATCGAGGCTCATACTGCCCTCATAGCTCCTGCCCCTGTTGTGAATATGCTTTACCAATGTAGGAATACTAGCCTGCAGGTAAATCAATAAATCCGGAGGGGATATCTGCATGCTCATGTTTTTGAAAAGGGTGAAATAATTTTCAAAATCCCTTCTCGACATCAATCCCATCTCATGCAGGTTTGGCGCAAAGATGTAAGCATCCTCAAAGATGGTCCTGTCCTGAATCACCGTCTTGTCTCCATTCCGGATATTGATGATCTGCTGATACCTGGAATTGAGGAAATAGATCTGGAGATTAAATGACCACCGATGCATGTCATCGTAAAAATCACTCAGGTAAGGATTGTTAGTGGTGTCCTCATAATGCACCTCCCATCCAAAATGACGAGCAAGCTTGGTGGAAAGGCATGTCTTTCCGGCCCCGATATTCCCGGCTATGGCGACATGTTTGATGATTGTCTTCGTTGGCTGCATCGTCTATTCCTTAAAAATGATCCCTGTAAGGAATGGTAAAATAAAAACCTTCAGCGATTGAATAGGCCCAATGATCCAAATAAATGAGGAGGCACACCACAAAAGCAATATTTTTGAACCCATGAGCCAGATTCGTCCGATTATTTATGTTTCCAATGTTTCCCGTAATTATATCATGGGCACAGAGCAAGTCCACGCACTGCGTTCGGTCTCATTGGAAATAAAAAAGAATGAGTATGTAGCCCTCATGGGCCCTTCAGGTTCCGGAAAAAGTACCTTGATGAATATCCTGGGCTGTCTGGATACCCCCACTTCCGGTGAATATTATCTCAATGATCATCTGGTCACCGATATGACTGACAGTGAACTGGCAGCGGTCCGGAATAAGGAAATCGGCTTTGTTTTTCAGACTTTCAATCTCCTGCCCAGGCTGTCTGCCCTTGAGAATGTAGCATTGCCTCTGGTTTATGCTGGTTTGAGACGATCACGCAGAACGGAAATCGCTGAGAACGTATTGGAACAGGTAGGCCTGAAGGACAGGATGACCCATAACCCAAATGAACTCTCCGGAGGCCAGCGGCAACGAGTAGCTATAGCAAGGGCACTGGTCAATAATCCTTC
>JANMVA010000117.1:0-5303 GCA_031392195.1 Saprospiraceae bacterium
GATGACCATGCCGATGATTGTTAATGTCGTCCATTGGCCGGCATATTTATTCACCACTACACTATACCAGAGTGTTGTTACCGGCATGAAGAAAAAGCCAAGGACCGGCCACAGGATCGTATCGAAGACCCCATTAAACCAATCCGTGACAAAGTAAAGGATCAGGATCAGAATGCGGGGAAACAGAAGGGCAATAAGGGCAAATAGACAGGGCATGGCTATGTAAGTTGAGGGTAAGATAATTTAAATGGATGTCCTTTACCCTTCTTTGTATGCTATAGCTTTAGCGGCGGCATTTTTGGCGTCAAGAAAAATATGGATTGACTGCTGTTTAGAATCCTATTTTTGTATCCTCCATGAAGGAACTTCTATCACATTCATCCACTGAAACAATAATCGAATACTTCGAGAGGTCTTTTCCTTTGAATGGGAGTGAAAAAGAATTAGTCAGAGAAAAATTCCACTCGCGATTATTCAGAAAGAGGCAGTTTGTGTTACAGGAAGGTGATGTGTGTACCCAATTTAATTTCGTGGTTCGCGGTTGTCTGCGTACGTATAAAATTGATGAGAAAGGCAATACGCATATCCTTCAGTTTGCCCCTGAAAATAACTGGATCAATGATTTAGGCAGTTTTCACGGCATGAAGCCTTCGGCTTTAAACATTGATGCCCTTGAAGACACAGTTGTATTGCACATCAGCCGGGATGACCTCATATCTCTTTATACACAAGCCTCGAAATTTGACCGCATCTTCAGGGTATTGGTAGAGAACGCCTATGTTCGTTTACAGGAACGCCTGTTGCAAAACATCAGTTCGACTGCCGAAGAACGGTACCAATTCTTTTTAGAACATTACCCGCACTTAACCAATCGCCTTTCACAGGTGCAAATAGCAGCCTATCTGGGTGTGACACCGGAATTCTTAAGCCGGTTACGCAATTTGCGCTCTAAAACGACTAAATCTTCAAAATCTTAATCTACATCAAGACTGTTTCTTAAACAAGGTCATTGGAGCATCACCCTTTCCTGACTGACCTTTGCATGACAAATCAATCATGTAATCTAAAAGAAATAGTTTATGACACAGAAATCAAAAGTTGCAGTTATCGGTCTGGGAAATATCGGATCTGCAGTTGCTACAAACCTTGTAAAAGGCAATCGTGCAGTACTCATTGCGGACAGAACAATCGAGAAAGCAAATGAGCTCTCCTATAAATTAGGAAATCTGGCACAGCCCAAAGAAATTTCAGCTGCTATTAAGGAAGCCGACATCATTGTCCTTGCTATTTGGTTTGATGGAATCAAAGAGTTCTTCAAATCTTACGCTACCGAACTTCAGGGAAAAATTATTGTTGATCCTTCGAACCCTATTGCCCCGGATGAAAAAGGTGGCTTTAAAAAGATCATCGACAAAGACAAGTCTTCAGGTCAATTACTCTCTGCTTTGCTACCCAAAGAGGCAAAGCTTGCAAAAGCGTTAGGTACATTAGGAGCTGCCTCACTTGCAAATGCAGCATTCCAGCAACCGGAAAAGGCTGTGGAGTTCTATGCTACCGATAACACAAGCATCAATACAGAAATCGAAGACTTAATTCGTGATAATGGTTTTGAGCCGGTTCGTGTAGGTGGTCTTGATCAATCCATCCGTATTGAGGTTTTTGGTGACCTGCATGAATTTGGTGCATTGGGTAAAACAGTAACACTGAGTGAAGCCAGCCAACAAATAAATATTTAAAACCAAACAACAACCGGCAGAGGAGAATTTAAACAGAGCTCCTCTGCCATAAAAAAAAAGATCATGAAAAATTTATCAATCATTGCTTTTGGATTATTCATTTCCTTAAGTGCTCTGACAAGCTGCCAATCATCCACTTCCACCGCCGATCATTCAACAAAAGAATTGGATAGTCTGAAAAATATTATCCTGCAATTAGTTGCTTCGAATGATACGATTTCAAGTCATCTCAAAACCTTTGACGTATTGGACTTCGATGTCTTCAGCAATCAGCAATGGCATAGATTCAAAGAGAGCCATGCACAGAATATTAAGGTTTACTGGCCTGATGGCCATATGACAGAAGGATTGGACATCCACATTGAAGACATGAAAAATCTTTTTGTACATGCACCGGATACAAGGATCAAAGAACATCCGATTAAATTTGGTTCGGGCAACTACACTCTTGTAACCGGTGTTTTTGAAGGAACGTTTACCAAACCAATGCCTATTGGAAATGGTAAATTCATCCAACCAACCGGCAAGGCTTTTAAATTGCCCATGGCGACAGTAGGAATTTGGGAAAATGGCGTGATGAAAGAGGAACACCTCTTCTGGGATAACCAGACCTATGGCAAACAAATTGGATTGTAGTAGTCTCAACTTCAAAAGGATCTTTTGAAATCCTGATATACAAATTATTTTCACATCCAACAATTAATAAGCAGTGAATAAAATACAACAATTGAGAAACCTCCTGATCCTGGTGGTAGTGTTACTTGCAACATCCAATCTCACTTTCGGACAACGAAGTGAGTACACTGCTTCCATACCAAAAGACAGAAACATTTATTTGAATCCGGAATTTGGTCAGGATTTTAATGGTGGCACAAAAGAGTATCCTCTTAAATCTATACAGGAGGCAGCACGAAGGGTCAATCAGGCAAATGGAAAGGGTGCCATTACAATCCTGCTTTCTCCTGGGATTTACGGATTAGATGCGACGGTTACTTTTCACCCTGCTAATTGGTTCTTTGCAGATACAGCCAGGCTTATTATTCGTGCTGAGATTTTACCGGATGATGCATTATGGAACCACGGAGAGATGCCGGTAATCGTATCAACCATGCCTCTCAATTTCAAACCGTATGGAAATGAAGACCCGTTTAAAGGTGCTTCTTATGGTATCCAGATCGAAACCAGCCATGTGACCATTCAGGGATTGAGGATTTTGGGAACACCTGTTCATGAAAAGCCTGCAATGGGATTTGTCAGGAGAAATTATCCCATTGTACGTGAAGGACGTAATCTTGACGACCTGAGAATTACGCAATGCCTCTTTATCGGAGATCAACATGCCATCCCTAATCATCTAGCTATACTGGCGAGTGGCCATGGTGTAGTTGTGGACCACTGTGTTTTTTATCATGTTAAAGACGCTGTCGTTTTTTGGTATTCCGACCGTCCAGCAGAACCTCATGAAATTCATAAAAAAATTCTCGTCGGCAAATAAGGTGCTGCCGTATGGACTTGGTCGGCCTCAGAGGATTTCAAATATTACAATAATGTAGTAGCTAATGCAAATATATTTTGGGTTTTAAATCAAAACGAACTGGCATCATTCAACTTATCAAATTCATTGGTGATAGGATACAATGAGTTAGTGAATAAAGGTGGTGGGCCACATAACTTCGGAGTTAAAGCCGACCCCAAAAAATTGAATTTCGGCGAAGATGTAATTATTCAAGAAGCAGGCAAAGTTGAAATAGAGGAAGATCAAACCAAACGCAATTACCTCCATCTGAAGCCGGGCACCCTGGGTGCAAATCTCGGGGCCGGATTATTTACACGGTAAGATCCCTACCCATGTTTATCGCTGAACCTTGTGACAGGAAAAAGTGTAGCAGCGAAGGAGGCAGCCCTAGCCTCCCTCCATCACCAACTCCACCCTGTACCCATCATCAGTCGTGATCTTTAAAACTCCTCCAATTCTTCCCGCCCTCATTTTCATATTACTAATTCCCTGCCCCGCTTCATTGTCAGCGTTGTGCTTCATGCCATTATCGTGAACCACCAATCGAAGGTTATCACCTTCCTGCACGAAATTGATATTGACATGACTTGCATCTGAATGCCGGATGATATTCGTAATCGCCTCTTTGAAGATCAGATAAATGTTTTGACGAACTTCCGGGCTAATGAATTTTTTACCCTCCACTCCATGTAAGGTAAATGAATGCGTGATGTTTTTTCGCTCCAGGGTTTTTTCTGCAAAATCGCGCATCCGGTCCAGCAGATTTTCATACTTATCCTTTCGTGCATCAATGGCCCAGACAGTATCGCGCATGCGCTCCATTGCTTCACGACTCATACTGCTCAACTCCAGTAGCGGCTTCCGTTTGGATTCTTCCATTTCATACGACATGACCTGGGACTGCATGGCCAGACCGGATAAAATGGAACCAACATCATCATGCAGATCAGACGATATTTTGATGCGCAGTGCTTCGAGTGCCTTTTGTCGTTTCCATTTCTGCTGATACCAGTAACGGATCCAGAAAGCTATAAAAGCAGACATTCCCGTCGACAACAATACCCATATCCAGGCTTTTTGATACCAATAGGAAGCCATGTGAATCGGAAGTGTAAATGTAGAGATTACACTTTCGTTAGCATTCGCAGCGGCTTTGACTTCGAGTACATAATTCCCGGAAGGCAATGCGTGAACCAATATTTTTGGATTGGCGATATAATCACTCCATTCATCGTGGATGCCTTTGAGGCGATAACTATAATAAATAGCATGATCAAAAGAAGGAACGGCGAGATTGAATTCAATATTTGTTTCCGAGGGATCAAGTCTCAGTTCATCCATCTGTTCTGAATCCGCATGCAAATACCGGTATTGCTTTTCCTTTCCATTGAATATAGCAACACCATACAATTTTATCGGATGCAATGCATTCACAGAAGATTGAAATTCCAACTCTTCCGGAAGAAAAGAATACAATCCATTGGTGCTGCCAAAATAATAACGGCCCCGGCTGTCTTTAAAAGCCGATGTGCGATTGAATTCGGGCTGCGAAAGTGGATGGGCTGCAGGAAGATGTGCATACTGCAAAGAAGTTGTATCAAAATATACCACTCCCTGGTGCGAGCCCAAATAAAATCCATTTTGTCCATCGGGAAGGATCGTAAAAATACTCCTTGGCAGTTGTTGCATGGACAGGGTGATCAATGGATCCTTATACAAAGTGATTCTCCGTGTTTCCAAATTCAATTTCCCCAATCCATCTGCGCACGCATACCATAGATGTGTACCATCCGGTAATAAATCATTGATGCTTCCCCGGGGGCTGGTGCCCAGCTCTTCAACCCAAAACGACTCTAATACTTTTCCCTCCCTGGATATAAGCCTGATTCCTTTATTACCTGTGGCAATCCATATTCCCCGTTGATCATCACCATTGATCATTTTGTTGATAACCCCTGGAAAATCTGAATCAGTTTCAGTTGAAGACATGATGCGGACGGAATCCAGTGTCCCGGACGGAATATCATACACATACAGGTTTCGCCCATACC
>JANMVA010000118.1:0-2978 GCA_031392195.1 Saprospiraceae bacterium
AAAATACGAGCTGGCGGTTTGGGGTGTTACCACAGGACTTTAGTGGCTCCGATATTTCATCATTTGAAGAAACAGCCATCATCGCAGCATTGCAGGATTCAGCTACCACGATCTATTTTCGCGGTATCAAAATCGGTGATGTCAATGAGAGTATCGCGCTGAATGCAAACGAAGTTCCGATTGAAATCAGGGATGATAAAGCAATTGCTCTTTCAACCCCGGACGTAAAAACAGAAAGAGGAGCGTCGTTTACAATGGATGTCATAGCTCCTGATGATCTCAGCATCGAATGAATGCAACTGGCATTGAATTGTCGTGATCTGACACTGATCTCTCTGGATGGGGTTGCGATTTCTATCACGGATGACAATGTTTCATTTACAAATGATGGGTTGCTTCGTTTAAGCTGGAATCAGGATAAAGAATTAATGGTTTCTAAAAATGATATCCTGTTTCGACTGACATTTAATCCGGGATCCGGTGGAATGCTTTCTCAAAAAATCTCATTGGCGCCTGAGATATTAGAACCTGAATTGTACCTGGGAGGCCCATTGATGGCGCATGAATTAAGAATTGATTTTGTTGCCCCAACAATGGAAGCCACAATCAATTCATTCCGGATTGATCCGAATCCACTCAGGAATGAAGCGGTAATCAGGTTTAATCTACCGAAGGGTGGTGATGTCGATATTCAGTTCTATGATTTATCAGGAAAGCTGATCTATTCCATTCAGAAACAATACGAGGCAGGGGCTCACAGTGAGCTAATCAAAGCAGAGGATCTCTCTGCCGGTGGCAAGGTGATCTGTTGTCGTCTGGTCAGCCATGGATATGTTGGCATGCAAAAGCTTGTTTTGCTCAGGTAAATTGGCATTAAATGCAGCTCTTTTCTTACAGTAATGCCCTGATTCGCTCACATACTTGACACTTTATTAAAGGAACGATCACCGACACGAGAAACTACAGGAGTATCTTCGTCGTTATTAGACCAATGAAGGCAAAGTCCTTATTCATCCTCATTTCCCTGTTTTTTGTACTGATCACCAACGCATCAGGACAAACGACGCCGTCTGAATATGACACCACCCTGATCTATAATGACGGGCGTATCATGCGTGTCCGGATCACCGGTGATGACACTATTTTTGTGGCCACTATTCCCGAAGTAATCGTCAAAGCACCCCGCGTTTTCGCCAATGATGAGGAATACCGGCAGTACATGCGCTACCGTCGCTATGCCACCCAGGTGCTTCCCTATGCCATCGAAAGCATCAAGCTCTACCGGAAATATGAACGGGAGACAGAGGGAATGAGAAAAGGTGAAGCCAGGAAATATGCCAAACAGCTTCAAAAAGAAGTCAAGGAAGACTTTACCGATCCCCTGAAAGACCTGACACGAACCCAGGGCAAGATCCTGGTCAAAATGATCGAGAGACATCTCGACACCCCGATGTATGATGTCCTCAAAAATGTCCGGGGTGGGTTTACCGCCACCAAGTGGCAAACGGTCGGGAAACTTTACGGCTATGATCTCAAGGTTGGCTACACTCCCGGAGAGGATAAGGTACTCGACATGATCCTCGGCGATTTCGAGATCCGCATCGACTAGCAAAGATTCCCTTTCATTTTGTAGAGACGCAATCCCGATAGCTATCGGGATTACCCTTCACTAAGTATGCAGCACCGCTGACTAATCATTCCGCTGCTCTTTTCCATTGCACCATAACCTTTGATGAAATAATTATTCATTCAATCTTATTTCATCATGAACCATTTCAAAATTATTCTCTTCTGCATCGTTTCAATTTGCTTCTTCGCATGCGAAAAAGACAGTGACATTACTCCTATAGATCCGATCGATCCGGTCGATCCGCCTGTGACCAGCATTCCAAAAATCAAAACAGTAACTGAAGACGCTGAGGTAGCCACTTATATCTATGATGACAAGGGACGCATCCTGGAAGAAAACTATTCGAATGGCTGGAAAACAATTTATAAATATGAACCGGGGAAGGCCATTGAGGACAGTTTCAAACCCGATGGAACACTCTCCAATTCAATTACCTACATTTTAAATTCAAAAGGCCTTTGCATCTCCTGGGAAGAAAATCGATATGAGCGCCGATATGCATATGAATACGATGCCGATGACAGAGTAATTCATTCTACAACGACATCTTTTGACGGAACACCGTTCCAGGAATCTTTCTATTATTATGAAAATGGAAACCGGTTAAGGGACAGTACGGTATACAAGGAAAGTAATGATTACTATACGTATAAGTACAAATACTTTACGGAAGTCCGGAACTCAATCGGCGAGCATAATTATGGAATTACTTTCTGGGGACCTGACAATATAAATGCATACAAACAGATCATCCGGAAATCAAAAGGACAACCTGCCACATTTTATAACTATGCCATTCCGGTGGTGAACAGCGATAGTCTTATTCAGCAACGATCTTATTCTGTAGATATTGGTTCGTTGAATACCGAATCCTATACTTATTACAACAATTAATCCCATTATTGAACCGGCCTTTCGCAACCATCTTGCATAACCCTCAATTTCGTCTGTTATCATTGTGTGAGGCCGGTCAATAAAAATATCGGTGGTCATATTCACGACTGGTGTCCTGATGATATTACCTTGCATTTTCTTTCTGAGTCCTGGCTGATAGAACGGTCAGAACTGCAGAGCTGAAAAGAAAATACAATAACAGATGACATCAGGAAAAGAGAAAGCAAAATCTTCTACCCCAGACCCGGTGGTAAAAACGAATAAGACAAACCCACTAACGCGGATCCTGGCCGGATTGATCATACTAGCACTTATTGCTTTTGTGATATTCATGACCAAAAAGGAACCCGAAGAGCAAACCCCAACTAACGATATTTCAAATAATCAGCCTGCTGCAACAACGAACAACTCCGGTTCAACCCAAACCGCTCCACCACCAAAGGTTCAGGCAGAT
>JANMVA010000148.1:0-6016 GCA_031392195.1 Saprospiraceae bacterium
GAAGGATCGATTACATCTTTGTAAAAAATAACGCAGATGTATTGAAACATGCTATCCTCGCTGAATCCTGGGATGGCAAGCTTGCTTCGGATCATTTACCTGTAATTACAACCTTGCTGATTAAATGATAGCTTTGCATTATGATTCCGTTATCCTTATCAAAAAATCCAAATTCCAAAATCTAAAATCCAAATTCTAAAATCGACAATCGTAATTCTTAAATCAAATGAAGTCAATCCTTACTCTGGTTCTCATACTTTCAAATATTTCAATATTCTGTCAGATCGATTCCATCTACGACCAGGGCGTCTACAGAACATTCATCCTGCATCTACCCGAAAATTATAATTCAAATAATGAATACCCCCTGGTTCTCAATCTCCATGGCCTCGGATCGACTGCTTTTGAACAACTACTCTATTCCGCTTTCAACGAAGTAGCCAATGAAGAAGAATTCATTGTCGTGTACGCAGATGCGATAGACAACAACTGGGATCTGTTTGGCAGCAGGGATGTGACTTTTTTATCAAACCTTATCGATACCATCCGCAACAGGTATTCAACAAATGAATGCCTGTTCTCAATGGGCATGTCCCAGGGAGGATTTCTTTCCTACAAATTAGCTTGCGAGCTGGATCATCCACTGACAGCCATCGCCGTTGTGACCGGAGCCATGCTCACCTTCTGGCAGGACAACTGTGGAGTTGCCGGTACTATGCCCGTCATGCATTTTCATGGAACAGATGACAATACAGTGCTGTATGAAGGTACTTTCGGTATCTCTCCGGCTGAAGAAACCGCTCAATGGTGGGCCAACAATAATTCGTGTGACCCAACGCCTACGATAACAGCATTACCTGATATTGATCCAAATGATGAGTCCACCGCTGAACGGCATCAATACAGCAATTGTGATGATAATGCAGATGTTGTTTTGTATAAAATCATCAATGGTGGACACACCTGGCCGGGCGCTATTCATATTCCAACCCTTGGTGTAACTAACCAGGATATCAATGCGAGTGAGTTGATTGGTGATTTCTTTGCTCTTCAATGCCAGCGCACAACAGCGATTGAACATCCCGCTCATGAAACGCTGAAATTCTTCCCCAATCCTGCAGGCAATGAAATATATATCAATTTTCCCTTCGACGACAAGCTGTTAGTGATCTTTGATCAGTCAGGTCGCAAGGTATTGGAACATGACATTAGTAAGGCCGTAGAGACAATCGACATTCACCATCTTATGGATGGCATCTATTTCATGATCACGTATGCTGAAGACAACATTGCCACCTTTTCAAAGCTTGTGATCTGTCACGGAGGGCAATAATTGTCATTCTGCAGTCCATAACATTGAATGTATTGCTAAAGATTTTGACATTTCCCCTGGATTGCTATCTTGCCCCAAATTGTATTCAATGAAATTATTTATATCCTTATTACTGCTTCACACGGGCATGATTTCGATTGCTCAGGACTTTTCTCCGAAATCGTTGATCAAATACCCGGCTGAATCATCAGCCAAATCAATTGAATATTTTCCGCCAAATTCTCTTTCCTCCGAAGTCACACTAAATGACAGCATTTATTTCTGGGTATGGGATACGATAAATTTAGCATGGTCTCCTTCGGTCAAGATCACCGATATGGAATACAATGATGAACAAGAGCTCAAGCTATACACCATTTCTCTATGGGAAGGTGGCCAATGGAATAAAAGAAACCGTCATGCACTCCAGTTTGATGATGATCATAAACTCTTGTTTGAACTAGAGCAAGTCTGGTCAGAGTCAACAGGTGAATGGATCAATGTGTATAAAACATCCAATGCGTATGATGCCAATGATCGTTTAATCCGCACTACTTACCAATGGAATTTGGTTGGGGAATGGCAGAACATAAGCCGCAACACATTTACCTATGACGCCAGTGATAATTTATTGTCCAGCCTGCTTGAACGCTACAATTTCGCTGCGTGGGAAAATGAATCCCTGATCACGTATACCTATGATTCTGAACACAACATTTTAAGTTCCGTCCTGCAACGTTGGGAGGAAACGCAATGGATCAATGAATCTGCGGAATTTTACACCCATGACGCTGCAGGTAATCTTCTGACCACACAATACAATATCTGGAACGGCCAGGACTGGCAGGGTCAATTGCAATACTTCCAGTCTTTCAATGATGAAGATCAGCTCGTATTGAAAACCGGACAGCAATGGATTGACACGACATGGGTCAACTATGACCAGTTTGCCTACACCTATACTGCTGAAAATTTACCGGCTACAGAATTCGTCGAGACCTGGGATGGTGCGGATTGGGCTGATACTTATTTTTATACCTACGCGTATAATGACAACCGGGACGAGACGCATGTATTGGTTGAAAGGTGGAATGGCCTTGACTGGGTGAGACAGGAAGAAAAAGTATTGAACTACGATCAGGACTACAAACTTTTGTGGGAAACGTATAAGTATTTCCAGGCCGATGGTTCCGTTATTATGTTTGGCGATAGCGTTAACTACTATTTCCAGGGCACTACTTCCATTGATCATGTTGATAATCTAAATTTATCATTTTCTGTTTTTCCAAATCCAACAAATGGAAAATTTATAATCAACGCTGACGTGCCGATTTATTCTATAGCCGTGTTTGATCAACTTGGAAAGCGGGTTTATTTGGAAACAAGAACAACCATGACAAATCAACTTGAAGTTGAATTCTCAGCCATTCCATGCGGACCATATTGTGTCAGTATCCAGACGGAAAAAGGAATATCGACACAAATGGTCATTGTTCAATAATAAAGACCAAATTCCCCCTTACCCCACATCTTCTATCAACGAATTCAAGCTCTTTCCACTTTCATCCTTTAAACGGGTTATGAAAATTTCCCCGGAATTTTCTATATTGTCTTCCGTCATTTGATTAGCACACCATCATTTAAACTTTGGGCATGAAAAATATAATTCTACTTGTTTTACTGGCTTTCACTTCGTTTCTCCATGCACAAAATGTACCAACTCCTTCTGCATTTCATTTTAAAAATCCAAACTCCATCCTGCCGGGAAGGATCTTTGGAACAGAAAGGGAAACGGGACACAATATCCAGGCTCCAATCGTGAATAACAATGAACTGCACGCTGCAAGTCTTTTCTCTATTCAGATTATAGACAGCCTTCTTTTTTGGGAGTGGGACACCGCAAGCAATCGCTGGAATTATTTTCAGAAGATCTCCGAAATCACATATAATGATGCACACCTTCCCAAAAGTTATGTTCAATACGAATGGGAGGGAGAATGGATCCCAGTGTACAGGTATGTCATCGCTTTTGATGACAACAATAATATCGTCAATGAGGTCGAACAAATGTGGGACGGATCAGAATGGAATAATTCATATAGGTATCTCTATGTGTTTGATGAGAATAATAATCTCATCAATGAATCAATCCAGAGTTGGGAGGAGAATGATTGGGAAAATCGCAACTTGTATTCATACACCTACGATATCAATAATAACATTACATCCGGCTTAATACAGCGACACAATGGAACCAATTGGGAAAATGATACTTATTATACGATTACGTATGATGCGAATCAGAATCAGTTGAGCTATACCTTACAAGAGTGGGATAACTCAGAATGGGTCAATGTTGGGCAATACCTGTACACATATGATGGCAACAATAATCTTACAAGCAATCTCTACCAGAACTGGAATGAAAACGCGTGGGAAAATGTAATCCAATATTTGTTTACGTATGATGCCTCTGATTTATTGTCTACTGAATTGAGCCAATATTGGGTAGAAGGTGCATGGGAGGATTATGCCCGGTTTTCATTTAACTACAATAGCATGGACCAGCTGATCCATCAGTTTGTGGAGACATGGACCGGCAGTGCATGGGTAGACGTAGATTACTACACTTATACTTATGATGCCAATGGAAACGAAACATCAGAGCTAAGGGAAGTTTGGAATGGAATCGAATGGATTCATTCAGAGGAAAGTGCATTTGAATATACTGATACACTGCTTCTGAGCGAGGTGTATAAATATTATAATGATTCGGGTAATGCGGTCGAGTATGGTGATAGCGCTTATTATTATTTTCATCAAATCACCGGTACGGAATCGCCTGCAGATCTAAATAATGAAATCAATGTATATCCCAATCCGGGAAAAGGTAAAGTAACAATCAGCAGCAGTCTGCCGATCACAAGCATGCAGATATTCACCTTACAAGGACAAATTGTGCATGGACAGGATGGCTATTCAGGACAGAAGACTGTTGAAGCAGATCTGTCCCTAGCTGGTAAGGGGATGTATTTTGCGAAGATTGTTTGTGAGGGAAATGCATACAGCAAGATGATTGTGATACAATAATATCCGTTTTCATTGGGATTCTTCCATGGCATCGAAAGCCTCAGGATCTCACTAAATCTTAGAATCATGAAAAATCTAATTCTCCTTCCGCTCCTGGTCTTAACCCTTCATGTTTCTTCGCAAACCAATCCTTCAATGCCTGGAGTTCCTTTTCTGCTTTCTCAAAAGGACCCAATGAAGGTGAATTCTGCGGACCCAACACTTTTCAGCAACATAGGATCAAATCATTTTGTCAAACCTGACAAGGCTCAACTTTCCGGGCTATCCCCAGCTTTTACATTAATTGATAGTATCAAGCAATGGGTTTGGGATACGATTGCACTCGATTGGAATAATTTTCACAAAACAACTGACTATACATATGACAGCGCTAACCGCATTACCGGATATGTAGCACAGGACTGGAATGGTAGCGCCTGGACCAAACGTTTTTTCTATCAGCTTACTTATGATGCTAATGGAGACCTGTCTACTGAATTGTACCAGGATTGGGATGGCAATGCATGGAGGAATTCTACTTTATTCAAGTACACTTTTGATGTTGACAATAATCTCCTGAGCAGAACAGGCCAATATTGGAATGGATCATTCTGGGTAAATAGTGACAGATTTATCTATACCTACGATGGTGCAGGTAATCAACTCTCCGGTCTGATTCATGTATGGAATGGAAGTAGCTGGGACAATGATTCCCGATATTTTCAAACATTTGATGCCAACAACAATCAACTAACTTATCATGTACAAGGCTGGGAAAACAATCTCTGGGTGGATATAGCCCAATACCTTTATGTCTATGATGCACAGGATAATCTTCTCAGTATCACCTACCAAAACTGGGACGGCAACAACTGGCTTGATTTTTTTCGTTCCACCTATGTCTATGATGCCAATAATAACCGCATCAGTGAATTAAATGATTACTCAGATGGGACTTCCTGGATCAATAATTGGCTTTATACATATACTTATGATGCCAATAACCTCCGGATACATCAATTAGCACAAAACTGGACAGGAAGTGCATGGGCTGATCAGGTGTATTACACTTATGCCTACGATGCGAACCTGAATAATTCATATGAATTGCGACAAATGTGGAGTGGGACAGAATGGGTTAAATCGGATGAGCGAACCTATATATTCGATACCGGTAATCTTCTGTTGAGTGCTGTGATTAAGTTTTATAATCAGGACGGTATTACTGTCCAGTTTGCAGACAGTACATACTATTATTTTCGTGTTACCACTGGTACTCATTCCATTGCTAATGATGACATTGATATGAATGTATATCCAAATCCCAGCAAAGGGAAAGTAACAATCAGCAGCAGTCTGCCGATCATAAGCATGCAGATATTCAACCTACAAGGACAAGTTGTGCATGGATTTGGTGGCCATTCTGCCCGGGAGACTATTGAAGCTGATCTGTCACAAGCTGGCAATGGAATGTATTTTGCAAAGATTGTTTGTGAGGGGAAGACGTACAGCAAGGTTATCGTCATACAGTAAGATGCAAAGGTGATTTCATATAAACCTTGTTTGTAACTTTCTTACAAACATATTTATCATCCTCTCAATTAACTACTCCTTTAATGAGAATCTATCTTCCTG
>JANMVA010000179.1:0-1884 GCA_031392195.1 Saprospiraceae bacterium
CAATTTGATACAGGCGAGGGACTGAATGAATGACATGTTATGACTTGGTGAGGAGCCCGGATTGAAATCACTGGCTAAAGCAACACACAAATCGCTCTCGATCATTTTCCGCGCCGGTGCATAGGGCAGGCCCAGGAAAAAAGCGGTGGATGGTAAAATAGTAGCTATTGTGGTCGAGGCTGCTAATGAATCAATTTCTTCCTGTCCTGTGTATTCCAGATGATCAACTGAGATGGCATTGTGTTTGACAGCCACCTGAATACCGCCTGAATAATCAAGTTCATTGGCGTGGATCTTTGCTTTCAATCCATACTTCGTGCCTGCATCCAATATTTTATCCGTCTCCTGCACCGTATAAAATCCTTTGTCGCAAAACACATCAATGTAATCCGCGAGCCCTTCCATATAAATAGCAGGCAACATTTCGTCGATCAACAGACGGATATACTCACTGCGGTTGCTTTTGTATTCCAGAGGCATTGCATGTGCACCTAAAAAAGTTGCTCTGATGGGAATGCGGTTGAGCTCTTTCAATCTGCGGATGACACGAAGCATTTTCAATTCGCTTTCAACAGTCAGTCCATAGCCACTCTTGATTTCAATAGCACCTGTTCCTGAAGCGATAACACTTTCGAGTTTTGATTGGGAAAGATCGAAGAGTTCATCCTCATCCATTGACTGAAGTCTTGCAGCTGAATTCAATATGCCACCACCTTTGCGGGCGATTTCTTCGTAGGTCATTCCCTTGATGCGATCGACAAATTCTCCCTCTCGCCAGGCTGCAAAAACAAGATGCGTATGACTATCGCAAAAAGCAGGGAGGACAAATTTACCGTTGCAGTCGATGGTGAGTGATGCGCGTTCATACATGCATTCAGCATCGGGACCAAAATTTTTTATCAGTCCGTCTTCAATCAATAGGTATCCATCATGAATCGATTTCAATTCGCTCATTTCTTTTCCTTTCAGTCGATGGACGACAGCAGGTTGAATACCTGATAGCGTAGAAATATGCCGAAGCAGAATGGTGTCAGTCAATGGAGAATAGTAATGTGAGATGTGAAAGTATGGAAAGGAAGATTAACTGCTGCTGGGAGTTTTCTCCCGCAACATGGGATTTTGCCTGGTTACCCGACTGTTTACCCCTTCGCTTGCAATCTTCGGCAAAGCCGAAGGCTAAGCATCTCCCCTGTGTTTCTACGCCTAATCGCGCAAGCACGTGTTTGCTTCGAAAACCCCGGGGTAAGTGAATTCATCATTCGTAAATTCTCTATCTGCTATAGGATCTGTCGTCCCTGGAAGATTTTCGTCTAGAGGTCTGTCATATTTTTCACGCCGGTCTTAAATCCTGCGGCCACCATTTTCTTATTCTCCATCATGGCCATTTCCTCTGTTGCAAATGCATTGGAAATGATGCGGAAGAACTTCGTCCCGTTTTGATCAACGGTTTTAATAGAGAAGGAATTGAATCCTTTTGCTTTCAGGTCGGCCATCATTTTCAGAGCGTTAGCTTCAGAGCCAAAATAGCCGGCCTGCAAAACGTAATCATTTGTATTAGTTGATGTAGAGGCAGTATTCACCTGAACTTCAGAGGACTTAGTTGTTTTAGATTCAGCGGGCACTTTATCCGGATCAGAAGAAAGGGGTTGAGCGGGCTTTGGGGTTGAAGTGGTGACAGTAGATTTTTCGATTTCGATTTTTGATGGAGTGCCGGAAGAGTCTTTCCAACCGCCGGTCCATCGTTCTTTTTCCTTGCCATCGGGTGTGAAGATGACCCAAGCTGGATAGCTTTTGAGCTCTAGCATTTCATAGAAAACACCACCGTCAAAATCATTGACATCCATTTTAGTAGAGATGAATTGAGTGGTTGCCTGTGGATCCTTA
>JANMVA010000185.1:0-2803 GCA_031392195.1 Saprospiraceae bacterium
CTAACCCTGTCATTTTAGAATTTCATCATATCAGGAAAAGACAAAGCTATCGCCGTTTTGACAGATAGCGGCGCTGCAATCGCCAGGATCAACGAAGAGTTAGCTAAATGCGAAGTTCTTTGTGCCAACTGCCACCGAAAACTCACAGCTAATGCAAGAGAGCTGGTTTAGTTAGGGGGAAGAAATAGCATTTGATAGGATGTGATACATAAAATCGCGGACTGTCAAATGCAAAATTAAAATCTTAAGCGAAGCTAATTAATCTGAGCCTCCGCAAGAAAACGAACTTAGACCTGACTTTGAATACTTACTCCCACATCATAAACCCCATGAACACGGTTGTTGCGGATACGCTTCACAAAGCAGTACACCAGTAAGTACACCTGAGACAATAATAATTGATGGAGCAAATGGACTGGCTGGATTCTCAGCCGGTCTTTTTTTGCATTAAATGGACAGAATGGAAGTAAAATTACGCATTGGACACTCCCACTAACAATCTTCGAATCTGCAGGTTGCGCGTTCGACCCGCGCCGGGGGCACTTTATGGTACAGTGACAAGATCAGAGGGATTATCGAAAATTACAAATTACAGCTGAAGAAATAGCCGACTTAATTGGATTATACTTTCCATGCAATCGATTCATCAACAAGAATGGAGGCTAAGGTGAATTTTTTCAGAAGATTGCATAAACTCCTGATTCTTGTAATATGGGTGGTTGTATCGTCGGCTTGTGGAACTTTAAGAGCCCCAGAGCCTACGATTGATGTAAACGACGTTCAAACCTCTGTATTTCTCACGATGGTGGTAGAGGTCACACTTGCTGCTCCTGCATCAACACCAGCACCTGTTTTCACCACCGAGCCGACTACTACCGATGTTTCGGCGGCTGACTATCCTCAGGTCGTAGCATCACATTTTCAAACGTTGCAGGGAGCATTCGTTGAGCTTATTGAGATTCATAATCAGCTTACATCGAATCCAAACCTGAGCCGAAATATGGAGTGGTATTCTCAAGCAGTTGCAGCATTGGTACGGGTAACGGGCGGCGCGGCAAAGATCGCCCGCATGAACAATTATCCGCTCGAGTATGAGGCATTTCATCAGGAAATGCAAAACATGGCGGCCGAGGGAAATATATTATTTTCCAATTACATGCTCGCCCTCGATAACCAGGATCTAAGCGCTCAAAACCAGGCCACTGCAAATTTGAGCAATATGATCACTTCCCTCAACCTGGCTTTTGCAGAACTCAACAGATTGATACCGGGTGCCATTCCCGTGCCAACTAACACACCCGTTGTATTCATGCCAACGCCGCAACCAGTGGCAGTGCATGTCTGCGCGCTACTCCTAAAAGAAGGTGCCAGACATGCACATGCTATTTGCGTTCCATCTTGACGTTCAGCAGTTGTCGACAAAATTAGGAAACTATAAAATTGTTTTAAAACGTTTAGACGTATTCAGGCCATGGTGTTATGAAATCCCAAACTTATGAAGAAAAACTGATTCACTTGCTGCTGGCGCGCCTTGAGCGTATTTCTGTCGACTCGTATTGGGCACACCGCGCAAGCGGCGTGAGAGGCGCTTTGATCCGCAGCATGGAAGCGTATGAAGCACAGGAGAATCTAGACATTCAAACGCTTGAAAGTTTAAGCAAACTTGGCTTTAAGATCCTTGAAAGGGCCGCCAGAGAAAAACGCTAATTAACTGCGCGAGCTGGTCGATCGTTATAATTCAGCCATCCGCCCTTCCTATAACTTTAAGTTGGGAATTGTTTTATCTGAACACGCTATTGCAATTTTTCGATATGATTCTTATATTCACATGGTTGTAACAATGGGGACTTTTACCAGTCAAGTATAAGTCCATAGGTTAGATAAACATCTGTAGTCTCCGCTGTTGCAGAAAACAGGGAAAAGTTCAGGATAATTTCAATTTCAGGACTATCTGAATAACAAGCTTATAATTCGAAAAGAAGACCCATTTAATCCTTTCCGAACAATCCAGATTGCACCAGAAAACGGTGTATATGCGCAGATATAACCCTTGATTTAGACTGCTGAATCCGGAGAATTTAAGATGTCGACCAAAAATTACATCCCTGATGACGAGAAATCGCCATCAAGCGAAGTCATTGGTTCAAGCTCAACGAAATACCCGCGGGAAACTTCACCAGGTCGAGCTGGTGCGCTGGGATATGCCCATCCTGCGCAGGCATTTCCTTCCATTCGGATACCCACCGCAATTTTTATAGCGTTCGGCATAGTGCTTGCCCTTGCAGGCGCGCTGGCCATTAATTTTACAGCCAGTTATTCATCCCTGCTGGTCGTTGCCGCGGCGCTGGGTGCAATACTCACGCTCATCATCTTCCAAAAACCGGAACTTGGTGCCTACATTTTGATCTTTACGGTCTTTACAAATCTTTCTGATCTATTCACTGAAAAGGGACTTCCCAGTATTAACAAGCCCCTGGTTGGCATTGTCCTGTTCAGTATCTTTGCAAATTATGTCCTCAGGACGGGAAAGTTAAATTCACCCAGCGCCATCTCACGCGCCGCAGGCGCCTTACTGATATATTTTCTGATCGTTCTCTTCTCTTCATTCGTCGCGGTCAACCAATCCAAATCCTTCCTTGCCATTATCGACCTGACCAAAGACATCGCCGTTGGCATCTGTATTTACCTCACGCTCGACACGAAAGAAAAGTTAAAAACGGGTGTGCGCGTTCTTCTTTATGCGGTGACCTTTGTTTCCATCCTTGGGGTGATCCACACGTTGAGCGCATCGTCGTTTACTTTC
>JANMVA010000198.1:0-5333 GCA_031392195.1 Saprospiraceae bacterium
CCGGTCATCGATCGCAGTTATACTTATGCTGCTGTCATGAGCTTTAAAAATGCTGCTGATCAGGATGCCTACCAGGAAGAAGATGTACATAAGATGTTTCTAAAGGAATGTAGACCATTGTGGACAAAGGTGATCATCTACGATTCAATTGAAATTCACACAAAACAAGTTTGATCAGCGCTCACACTAATCACCTGCTTACTGATTACTGAATACTAAATACCCGGGGGGTTTCGAAGCAAACACACACCACAGGTGTGAATAGCGTAGGAACACAGGGGAGAGAAATTTCGCGGAAATTTTGAAGGGGTAAATAAGTGGAGAACGCGGATTTTTACCATGGTGCAGGAGAAAACTCCTTGCACCGGGTAGCTTTCATTGAATTCAGAATACCTTACTGAATACCGTTTACTGACTATTGACTACTGATTACCTAATTGCTGTCATCATCATACTCTGCAGGCAGTCCTTTCTTCTCCATGAATATGCTATAAAAGATCGAGCCGGCAATACAGAGCAAAATCACACCCAGTGAAATAAAGACCTGTGTTGTCTTTTCTACCCACTGATTAATCCAGTGTTCGCCCAACATTTTTAAACCAATAAACACAAGCACAATGGCAATGCCCTGCTGGAGGTAATCAAATTTGGTCACAGCTCCTCTCAACAAGAAGAACAATGAACGCAAACCAAGGAGCGCAAAAATATTAGAAGTATAGATGACCATCTTATCGCGCGAAATACCCATCACAGCAGGAATGGAATCTAATGCAAACACTATATCAATTGTAGCCAGCATGATGACGACGACAAACAAGGTGGTGTAGACACGCTTCCCATTTTCCATAAAATAAAATTTTCCCTCGCCATCATGCGGAACCATTGGAAGCATACGGTTCATCAACTTGTACACTTTCGATTTTTGAGGATCAAATTCATTTTCTTCTTCTGATGCAAACATTTTATACCCGGTGAAAATGAGGAATACTCCAAATATGTACAGGATCCAGTGAAAACGTTCCACGAGGGCTACACCTACTGTGATAAAGATGACCCTGAACAGAATGGCCATCAAAATACCCAGGAGTAAAACCCGGCCATAGTTCTTCTCTTTGACCGAAAAGGCAGAAAAGATGAGGATGAACACGAATATATTATCGATACTCAGGCTCCATTCCATCAGGTAGGCACTGAGAAATTCAAGCCCGGTGACCTGTCCATATTTGATCCATACGAAAATGAAGAAGCCCAAGGCAAGTGAAACCCAGAAGAAAGTCTGGTAAAGCGCCTTCCGGATGGTAATGGTGGTATCCTTTTTACTGAGAAGGCCAAGGTCAAAAACGAGGGCGGCAATCACTACAATTCCAAATATCAGGTAGGTAATCTGGTCGGGCGTCATCGTGTACGGTTAGGGGACAAAGATATCCAACAAGCTTTCCCGCCGGATGTTTCAATGATTATTACAGAATTATCATCATTAGCGCCTGTTGGGCGAATTTTGTATTAACTAAAATTCAAGGCCTATGCCATTGATTATCAGCAGGATACGTATTTGACTTACAAGGAGGGATTGAGTGCAGTATTATTAGACTGCATACCCTATTGACAAGTGCTTCGTTTACCCCTAACTTGGCTCTTTGTCTGTAAAGCAGGCGGACCAGCTGTTGAATTATTTATAGACCCGGACCGTTTCATTTACTTCATTGACAATCTTCATGGTGCAAACTGGCAATTATCAAATCCTCATCCAGAAACTGGATGCCTTCACAAGACGATTTTATCTCAACCAGCTCATCCGGGGCAGCCTCATCACGATAGGTTCCATCCTGGCTGTGTTCCTGATCTATAACCTTCTTGAACATCAATTCTATTTCGGGACAGGCACCCGAAAGCTGCTGCTCACATCCTTTCTCGGGATCTCCGCGGCAAGCATCGGTTATTTCATCTTGCTGCCATTGGCGAAATACTACCGGCTAGGCCAAATCATTTCACACGAACAGGCCGCGGGCATCATCGGCAATCATTTTGCCCATATCCAGGATAAGCTCCTGAATATTCTGCAACTGAAACAGCAAGCTGACATCACCAACGGAAATGCAGAATTGCTTTTTGCAGGTATCGAACAGAAAACAAAAGAAATCGAGCTTGTCCCTTTTAAGGCAGCAATCAATTTCGGTCAGAATAAAAAATACCTGCGTTATGCACTGCCACCGGCGCTTTTATTGCTTGTGCTTTTAATCGCTGCGCCAAGTATCATCTCCGAAAGTACAGATCGCCTCATCCATACGAACAAAGTATATGAGCGCGATGCACCATTTCAGTTTGTCATCAACGACCAGTCGCTTTCTGTTCCTCAATACGAAGATTATCAGCTTGAGATCATGACAGAGGGCAAGATGATACCGAATGAAGTCTTTATCGAAATCAACAACTACTCTTATCGGTTACGGAAAGACGATGCGACTTCCTTCTCCTATAATTTTAAAAACGTGCAGGGTGACACGCCATTCAGAATTTATGCCGGTCCTGTCTCTTCTCAGGAAATGACACTGGCTGTGATCAAAAAACCAGGCATTCTTTCATTTGATATCGGACTGGATTATCCATCATACACCGGACGTCGTGATGAAGAGCTCAGCAACATCGGCGACCTGATCGTTCCTGAAGGCACTTATCTAACGTGGGATATTCAGGCTGCGCATACAGAAGGACTCGAAGCCATTTTCGAAGGCCAGACAAAAAGATATGAAGCAGAACGCAGAAGCGAAGACCGCTTTATTCTCAAATCAAGAGCCACAAAAGACGGCCGCTATACTTTGTTTCTCAACAATAGTCAGCTTGCACTTCCCGATAGCATTCAGTACAGCATTCGTGTAGTAGCAGACAGATATCCGGGTATTCGCGTTGAATCTTTTGCTGACAGCATGGAAAAAAACCTGATCTATTTTGCCGGCAACGTCGATGATGATTATGGCATCCGATCCCTGACATTTCAGTATGAGCATATTGATGCGAAAGGTGCATTGAAAGAAGTAAAGAAAACTGGCCTTGATGTTGCACATCCAACCCAATACTCATACACCTATGCATTTGATCTGCACTCGATCGAATTATTGCCGGGAGAACAGATCCAATATTATTTCGAAGTACATGACAATGATGGCATCCATGGCAGCAAAGCCAGCCGCACACCTGTGATGCAATACCGCAAACCAACAGCAGAAGAATTTGACAAACAGGAAAACGAAAACAATAAAGACATCCAGTTTAATCTCGAAAAATCCTTGAAGGAAACTCAGAAGCTGCAGGAGGATATGAAAAAGCTTCGTGAGAAATTAATGCAGGAGAAAAAAGTGGAGTGGCAGGATAAAAAAGAAATTGAAAAGCTGATCGAACGGCATCATACACTTCAGGCACAAATGCAGGAAGCGTTAGAGAAATTTCAGGAAAACATCCAAAATCAACCGGAGCACAGTCAGCCATCAGAGGAACTGCTGAAAAAGCAGGAACAAGTGCAGGAGCTATTTGAAAAACTCATGAGCGATGAAATGAAAGACCTCATGAAGAAGATGGAAGAACTCATGAAAGAGATGGAGAAAGAAGGCACCATCGAAATGATGGAACAATTCGAAATGCAGGATGAGGATCTTGAAAAAGAACTTGACCGGATGCTCGAACTCTTTAAGCAACTCGAAGTAGAGGCTGCCATGGAGCAAGCCATTGAAAAACTTGAAAAGTTAGCAGAGAAAGAAGAACAGCTCAGCGAAGAAACGGAGGGTGAGAAAAAGGAGAATGAAGAATTGAAAAAAGAACAGGAGGAGCTGAATAAAGAATTTGATCAACTGCAGAAAGAAATGCAGGAGATGGAAAAGAAGAATGAAGAATTAGAGCGACCGAAGGATATGGAAGGCAACCAGGAAGAGATGGAGAAGATCGATCAGGACATGGAGAACAGCCAGGAGCAGCTTGAGAAAAAAGAAAACAAAGGTGCATCGAAGTCACAGAAGAATGCTTCTCAGCGCATGAAGGATATGGCTTCTGCCATGAAGTCAAGTATGCAGTCGAGCGAGCAGGAACAGATCGAAGAAGACATGGCTATGCTTCGCCAGCTTCTCGAAAATTTGGTGACACTTTCCTTTGATCAGGAAGGCCTTATCGGTGATTTCGCTTCTACTGAAGTTTCGACACCGAGATATGTCAGCCTTGTACAGGAGCAATTCAAGATCAAGGATGACTTCCGTGTTGTAGAAGATACACTTCATGCTCTCAGTAAGCGCGTCACACAGATTGAAAGCTTCGTGCATGAGAAAGTTACTGACATCAAAGTCAATCTAAAAAAGAGCATCGACCAGCTTGAAGAAAGAAATAAAGCCTTGTCAAGTGATCATCAGCAGCGTACGATGACTTACCTCAACGACCTGGCACTGATGTTGAGTGAAGTGATGAATCAGATGCAGCAAGATCTGGCAGCATGTAAGAATCCAGGCAGTGGAAGTTGTTCGAAACCAGGTGGTAAAGGATCCAAACCTGGCCGAGTACCGATGGATAAAATCACTGAAGGTCAGAAAGGCCTCAATGGTGAAATGCAGAAGATGTCGGAGCAATTGAAGAAAGGTGAGGGGGGCAAGATGAGCAAGGAGTTTGCACAGATGGCAGCCAAACAAGCTGCATTGCGTAAAGCGCTTAAAGATCTTTCACAGGATAAGAAAGAGCAGGGTAAAGGGATGCCTGAACTCGATGGCATATCTGAAGAAATGAATAAGATCGAGATCGACCTCGTCAATAAAAAACTGACAAACGAAACATTAAAGCGTCAGCAGGATATTACGACAAGGTTGCTCGAAGCAGAAAAGTCAGATCGTCAGCGCGACCAGGATGAAAAGCGGCAGGCTGAAACAGCACGCGAACAGAAACGGTCGATGCCTCCGGCTCTTGAAAAATATATTAAGCAGCGCGAAGCTGAGATTGAACAATACAAATCTGTATCACCGGATCTGAAACCGTATTACAAGTTTTTGGTCGAAGAGTATTATCAGTCACTGAAAAAAACGAATTAGGATCACCATCGCACCTACTGAAGAAATATTGAAGTTGCCTTCTAATCCAAGTTGCATTGGAGAGGTTGAGCATTTTGTGCAGCGGCTTGTCAACAGGCTGAATATCGATCCTAATCTCTATCCCAATATTCTCATCAGCCTGACTGAAGCCGTGAATAACGCGATGCAGCATGGCAACCAGTATGATGATCATAAAAAGATCCTCATCTCCTGCCAGGAAATGCCGCATCAGATCCTGCTGACTATTTCTGATGAAGGAAGTGGATTTGATCCTTT
>JANMVA010000203.1:0-2569 GCA_031392195.1 Saprospiraceae bacterium
AGACGCTCTTTGAAGGTGGGGAGATCAATAAGGCCGATATGATGTATGCAGAAAAGCAGGCATCTGTCACATCATTTACGTTAATGAATACCATTGTTGAGTATGAATCTGCGCTGTCGATCCTGAATCAATTTTCGGAAGAGCCCATCACCCGGGTGCAATCTTTGTCTGCTTTGCCTTATGAAGTGACAGATACTTCAGGTGGATTTTATTTCGATGAATATGTATCACAGCAAAAACTGGTTGCAGAAAGAAAAGCAGATGTTGCCAGGATGGAAAGGCTTCCGGGTTTGGTCATCGGATATTTGAAAGTGGATGAACCGGATACGGAGTTCAGGTATCGGTACAAAGCAGGAATCACAGTTCCGATCTGGCAGGGACAATATAAAGGCGAGATAAAGGCGGCCAGGCTTGAAACCGAAAAGATCAATGCAGAAAGTTTTCTTCAATCCAGGCAGGCAAGGAATGCAAGAATGCAATGGATGAACAAAATAAATCAAACGAATATGGCCATTGATTGGTTTGAATCAAGTGCACTTCCTCAGATGATGGAGCTGATCGATGTATACATGCGCCTGTTTGAAGCAGGAGAGATGGATTATGCGATTACACTCAGAAATATAGCTGATGCGCTTGATACCCGGGTTCAATACCTGGAAACGATCCGTCAACATAATGAAGCGATCATTCAACTTGAATTTTTAAATGGAGTCAATTAATATGCTTTCCATGAAAAGGAATTATATAAAAATCGTTGCATCCGTCATCATCCTCTTATCAGGTTTGACCAGCTATGCACAGGATGATCACGGTCATTCTCATGATGAAGTGGGCGCCCATGATGGTGAAGCTGCATCAGGCATATTTTCAGTGTATGCAGAAACAAAGAAATATGAGCTGACACTGAAACATGAAGAAATTAAACCTGGCCAGGAAGCGGAGATGATGCTATATATCGCAGACTATGCGACCAATGAGCCATTGAGTGATGTGGAAATCAAGATGACAGTGCAGGAAGATCCATCAGTTGTGATCGATGTCGAGGCACATGAACCGGGTATCTATCATATTCATGCAAAATTCCCCGATGCAAAATCATATGCGATTTCAACCAATCTGATTTCGCAGCGCAATGGTCCCGATCTGATCTTATTGAGCAGTGTTCAGGTTGGAGTAGCACCGTTACAGGAAACTGAAGCAGGACACGCGGAGGCACAGCATACACGTTCTGATTGGTGGAAATATTTTCTCGTCTTTGCCGGTGGGTTAGGAGTCGGTTACTTATTTCTTCGATGGAGGCCAAAAGCTACTGCTGTCATACTGGTACTGATCACTTGTTATACGGTACAGCCAAATCTGAATGCGCATGGTGAACATGGAGCTGATGAAGATAAAACCGCAGGGGACAATGTTTTTATTCCAAAAGAAACGCAGTTTTTATTTAATGTTGTGACACAACCAGTTTCGACCGGTGATTTTCAACCATCTGTTGAGTTGTTTGGAACAGTGATACCATCTCCGAGCGGTCTTGCCAATATTACTACACCACAAAGTGCAAGGGTTACGTCGTTGAGAGTTAGTCCGGGACAAAGGGTAACAGCAGGACAGGTAGTAGCAGTAATGCAGCCTTCAGTAAGTTTATCAGAACAGGTTGGTGTAGCGACAGAAACCGGCCGGTTAAATGCAGATGTGCAGGGTGCCTATGCAGAATTAAAGGCAGCAGAAAAGGAAAGGAATCGCTTGCAATCGATTGCCGATATCGCTGCAAAGAAAGATGTGCAGGCAGCAGAAGCGCGCTATAATTCGGCCAAAGCAAATTATGATGCATTGAAATCAGTTTCTTCGGGTTCAGTCATTTCATCAGGAGGCAGCATCACATTGAAAGCACCGATCAGCGGAACCGTGGGTCAGTTCGCACTCGCTACTGGTGCAGAGGTGATGGCGGGCACCACACTTTTTTCAATCACCAATCTTGAAAAAGTATATGTCGAAGCGCAGGTCTATGACCGGGACTCCGAGTTTGTACTCGATGCATCCAAGTATACAGTCACATGCACCAACCAGGACCATGAGACCACAGAAGTGCGAATCATCAGCACAGCTTCCGAAGTCAATCCTTCGAATCAATCACAAAAAGTCATTTTCGAATTGATCAATCCTGACAGCGAGTTTAAGATCGGCGAGTTTGTGACATTGCATGCCTTCCAAAAGCAAAGCTCGAAAACACGATTTGTACCCAACAGTGCATTGTCTGAGATCAGTGGCAAGCCCGTACTCTTTGTCAAGGAATCTCCTGAGGTCTACGTAGTGCGCTATATTTCTCCCGGAGAAGATAATGGTACTCATACCATCGTCCTGAAAGGGATAGAAGATGGTGACCGTTATGTAACCGCAGGCACGTATCAGGTGAAGATGATGATGTTGAATCAGTAGGATTCAACCTGAACAATCAGTGTGGCACACTTAGGTGTGGCACATCTAAAGTTTGCCACACCTAAGTTTGCCACACAGAATTAACCAGTTGATTGTCAGGATCTCCGGATAGTTATCCACATCCGTTTTTAATTTA
>JANMVA010000226.1:0-8062 GCA_031392195.1 Saprospiraceae bacterium
TACAGCTAATGCCTCATCGTGGCTGAATGTGCCAAGGTTATAAGCTGTAACGTTGAATCGTTGAGCGATCGCCACCTCAGGGTTGTCTACCCCGCCGGCTGATGATTGTGCATTTGTGGTGTTAGTACTCAGCAGGAAAAGAAATCCTGTAAGTATAAAACCCCAAAGTGCATTTTTCTTAAAATAAGAAAATGTCCTTTTCATGAGATTAAAGTTTTGGATTAAGAATTTATCGGTTTAATAGAATTAGTTACTCGCTGATTTTATTCAGGGAAGCCAGGAAAGGATCAATCTAATAAACCACGAAGACAGCAATAACAGAGCGGGCGAAACACGAAGTTCTGCAGTCAGGACGACGGCAGAAATCAGTTCTTCATTCTATCAGGCTGGCCCGGGTTTGATAAATAACTCCTATCAGGTCCCCGAATCAAAGTATATAGAATCCAAAAGCATGCCAAAAGCATGCAGATTTTTTACTATATGAATCAAAGATATAATAAGGGTTTTCCTTGGTATAGTTAGTAATAGGTAATTATTGCATTAAAAGAAAGGGAAATATCTAAGTGATACCAAATCAGTATAGTACAAATTACATGTATGTTTAATTTAAAAAAATTTATTAATTATTCTTTATTTAAATAAGTTAATATTTGATATTCAGGCAGATAAGTGGGTTTTAGAATGGTTAAGAGGCATAAATACACCCTAAACCCGATGATTACAGATTGACCATAATCGCAAAAAAAAAGCATTATCAAATGTTGATAATGCTTTCTTAAATAGAACAATAGCTATTTATTCTGTGGCCGTAGCTGGTTTTGAAGGGATTTTATAAACCAGGGTCAGTTCATGCGAACCATTGTTATGCTCCTGAAAATCTCCAAGGCTGACATCGTAGGAGTAAAAGAACCTCAGATTGTCAAGTCGTGTGCCGAGCAATAAGCCTGCCCTGCTATTATCTCCCAGGGTATACCCTAGTCCTCCAACCAACTGTTCATCGAGGAAAGAGAACTTCAGATTGATATCCACCAGAAACGGGCTATACCTCAAGTCCTTTACGAGAATGGAAGGTTCTACCATGAAATTGTAGTTTTTCACGCTGTAGCGATAACCAAGAAGGACGGCGTAGGGAAAAGAATTTAATTCGTCCAAATGAACATCACCAGCTATTTCCGAAATCCGTTGCTTGACGACATTTGGAAAAGAAATCCCGAAAATCAATTTTTCATCGATCTCTCCGTAGATACCTGCTGACCCATCAAAAATTAAATAACCATCAATTGCTTCATTACCAAGCGGATCCAAGGGGTTGTACAATGGCAGGTCCTGGGGATCGTCTATTTTGAAATTCTGAATACCGGTTGAAAGTCCAACTCCTATCACGGCATTGTTCAGTGTAAAACGATACGCATAATTGAGCTGTCCATGAAAGAGTTGGCTGACACCAATATTGTCAGATAAGAGTTGAATTCCTAATCCTACTTTCTCAGCAAAAGCACCATGGTACAAAGCTGTAAAGGTCCTGGGAGCATCCGGGAAATCTGACCACTTGTGTTTATAACCTGCCATCACTTCGTGACCACCATGAAATCCTGTTGCACCAGGATTAATTAAGACAGGTTGTAAAAACTGGTGATTAAAATAGCCGGGTTCCTGTGCGTTTATCGTCTTAACTATACATAGCTGGACAAATAAAATGCAAACGACTATCAATCTGTATTTCTGTAAATTCTTATTCATAATTGCAACTTTTAAAGTTGATGCGAATCTCATTAAATGTCATCTTTGATTAATCAGCAGTTCTGAGCACATTGACTGCGCCTTTCAACACCTGATTAATTCCATTCAGATCAGTGTATTCCAATACCCACAAATATCCTCCATCAGCTACAGGCTCATTATCCTCATCAACACCATTCCAGTTATTCGTATAATTCTCGGCATCATATACAAGGCCTCCATTGCGATTGAAAATGTACAGATGGTTGTCAAGATTATCGATACATGTGAGGATGAAATAATCATTGAAACCATCATCATTTGGTGTAATTAACTTATTCCCAATAAAACACTTCGTTCCGACAGGAACTAAAGTTCTATTGGATGTCGCTTGGCAACCATTCGCGTCAGTAACGCGAATATTATAAGTTCCCGCAGGAAGATTGTTTAATGAAGCTGTACTGTCTGAAACAGTGCCGGTCCATTGGAATGTATAAAAAGGAGTTCCACCGTTTACTATCACAGAGATAGCTCCATCATTCGTTGTAAAGTCTGTCGGATCCGTTTCAATAAAATTCAATACAAGTGGAGGTGGTGATGTGAGCGTGCGTGTGCCGACTGTTGAATTACCTGTGGCGTCAGTCACAGTCAATCCATAGATGCCTGCGCAGAGATTTGAAATTGTTTGAGTTGTTTCATTATTAGACCAGAGGTACGTAAACGGAGCAACACCACCCGAGACAACGGCAGTAATTTGTCCATCACATACGCCATTACAGCTTGGATTGCTTGCATTGAGCGCAACACCAATGTCGCCAGAAAAAACTGTAAAGCAGGTATCGAATGTACAAACAGCATTGTGTGTAATTGTCACACAGTATTCTCCTTCACATAAATTAATGATATCAGAATTAGTTGAACCTGGAGGATTGCTCCATTGAAATGTATATGGCATCAAACTACCGGTAACGTTCAGATCAATTGCTCCCTGGCAATTTTCATTTACGTCATGGATAATTGTAGCCGTCACGTTTAATGGAGTTCCGGATTGGAGATTGACCACAAAACATGAATCTCTCGTCGCACCAATATTATCTGTAACTGTAACGCAGTACGTGCCTGCACAGAGACCATTTATGGTCGGTGTTGTCGGTCCATGGCTCCATAAATATGCATAGGGAGCGGTACCGAAAGCTGACGTAAGACTAATGGATCCATTGCAGATACCTGCACAACTTATATGTGTGATCTGGGCTGCTAAATCACCACCTACCACAAATGAGCTAACAAAGGTGCATCCCTCCGAATCTGTTACCGTTACTGTGTAAGTTCCGGGCAATAGGTTATTCAGATCTTCAGATGTAGATGGTGGTGTTGTATTCCACATGAAAGTATAACCCGGTGTGCCGCCGGTCACTTCAATATTAATGGAACCTGTTGCAGTACCTATCGGGTTTGGATGATTGACTGTACCTGAAACCCCAATTGAAATAGGATTCGTCACCGTTCCTGAAGCAACCACGATTTGCGTACCGCAAGTGATCGTAACAGTGTATGTACCCGCAGGTACATTTAATAAATCTTGAGTAGTGACATTTCCAAATGACCATATATATTGCGGAGTACAATTACATGATCCGATATCAAGCGAGACATCTAAAGAGCCATTTGCTTCACCGGGACAATCTGGAGATTCAGGGATAATAGTATAACTGAGTGCACAACTATCCTCACAATTAACTCTTATCTGTGCGAGACCTTGTATAAGAGCTGGCACGAGAATACTGTCTTGTGAATTCGCAATTTCAATTTCAAGCGGATTATCAGAAAAAGTGAATATAGAAGATGAACCTGCAGGTCCAATCGCACGCAGACAAACACAAAATATCGTTGACAGATCAGGGAGTGTTACTCCATTAAGGGTAAGATCGATCCAGCTAAGGGTAAGTTCTCCTTCCTGGACATCTGGATTCCCTGGCATTCCAAAACCATCACTATTTAGTCCTGGCAATCCGAGACATTCGACATGGTCAAATTCAAATAATGTAGGGTCCCAATTCATACTGAATTGTAGAGCAACAATATCTTCAAAATCATTTACACTGACATTAACACAAGCAATTTCCCCAGGCTCTGTGCAAACGGTATCTGCGATCAAAGCAAAACCTTCTATTGCA
The DNA here is from genome assembly GCA_031392195.1 of Saprospiraceae bacterium. Taxonomy (GTDB): domain Bacteria; phylum Bacteroidota; class Bacteroidia; order Chitinophagales; family Saprospiraceae; genus Opimibacter. The sequence goes on from JANMVA010000226.1 coordinate 3,897, forward strand.
CATTGAGCTGTAATGACGGCAGGTGTAATATTAACTGTGTGGAAGTTTCCATCGATGTCAGAGATCATCACAGAAGGATTATTTCCGAAAGTGATCTGGCTAGATTGGCCACCCGAGCCTATTACATCAAAACAAACCTCAAATAAAACGGTGCCATCCGGAAGTGTGTCATTTTCTGCATTTCCGTTGAACCATACAACCCTGAGTGCTCCGGGAAAGAGAAGATTTGTATTCCCATCACCAAAGGTGAGGAGTGGAGCATAGTTTTGGAAGCGATCAAATTCAAGAACTGCCGGATCATAGATCAATGAAAACTCCATCGCTCCCACGGAGATGAAATTTTCGACAGTGAATTGAATGCAAGTAGTACTACCACATGTACCTATTACTGAATTACCAATAATATTTATTCCTTCGACGCATCCTGAACCGGGTACAGAAACCTGCCCCGTATTTGAAACCAGACCTACAGATACTTCACCTTCTTCTGCTACTTCAATCTCGAGCGGGTTATCGGTAATGGCCACAGTAGAATTATCGCAGGGATCGCCCACAACCTCAAATTCTATGGTATAAAACCGCGAGCCATCGGGAAGGGTAATTGGGCTAATGCTACTTTCGATCCATGACAAGGTCAGTTTACCCTGATCGAGGAGAGCCTGGTTAGTCCCGAAAACTGAGGCTGAGAGGCCAGGAACTGAAGCATTGAAATTCTTAACCGCCCTGAATTCAAGGACAGCAGGATTCCAGTTGACAGAATACTGGACACTGATGATATCTGTAAAATTATTAACGTGAAAGTCAATATTCACGATTTCCCCGGGGTTGGCGTCTATGCTGCTGATGTTAAATATAGGCTGTTCGGCCCTCGACTGGGCGACCAAAAACAACGTCAGCAGGAAACCTAGTATGGATTTACTCATTAGTAATCAGGTTATAAAAAAAAGACAAAAAAGCTTAAGCTTTTGCAAATCAGCCGCAAATATAGTAAGTAATTGCAATATTTTACTGGCAGACATGCAGGACATAGAGCAAGAATTAACAGCGAAAACTGTACCATTCTGCTGAAATGACAAATAAGTAAGTGAGAAGCTGGTTAGTGACGTGAGGTGCGAAACTTCCGCAAAAATGGGAAAAATCTTTTACTCAGATGTTAAACGTCCATACCTGAAGTTTGTGAATGTCTTACAGGAGCTAAAGATGCAAAAGGACTAAAAGAACAGCCCCGGACAATTGCCGGGGCTGTAAATTGGTTTTTCTTCTTGCAGAATTTCGATTCTGGAAAATATAGATGCCTGGAAATCAAATATTTAAGTGATTACAGACATCTGAAAATTGGTTTATTGGCGAACAAACTTTCCTGAAAGCTCTCCGATTGAGGACTTCACCTTATAATAATAAAGGCCCGGTACCGGAATGATGTCGCTTCCAATCTGCACTTCTGCCTGAGAGGTGTACGAAACATACTTCCTGCTCGAAAGCTCCTGACCTTTCATATCATATAGAATCACTGTAAATTCTTCCCCTGCCGGAATGGTTATTTCAAGGGTAGTTGATTCTGTGAATGGGTTAGGGGTTACTTTCGATTCATAAGAATCTGATGCCTGGTCTGCTTTATACGGTACTATCCTGATCTTTTCATTTCTGAAATCCTCAGTATAGATTTCCGGAAAGAGGCTTTCATCATCTACCACAAGCAATTCCTGCGGATTGAAGCCTTCTTCAAGATTCTCAATTGAAAAGAGGATCTCACCTTTTTTCAGTGATACGCCATCGGTTTGACCGAAGCTAATTCTGCTGATACCTTGTTTGTCCAGGGCGATATTATTATCGGACACAGGTAAAGTTCCTTCTACCAGATTCAGATTTTTGGCTTCAATCGACAACTGGAATCCATATACCAATGCGTCTTTCGTAGCTATAAAATCATGAGCTCCTGTCTGTTCATTGAAACGGACGGCAACATCATAATTTGAGTTTGTCCTGGGTGAAATCATCCAGGCAGAATTGACCATATCGCCATTGATATCGCCCATTTTAATTGCTTTAAACTGAGCAATAGCAGGAAACGAACCTGTGTGATTGATTTCAACTCCTGTATGACATAACACATCGTTATCGATCAGGTCTTCCATCGTGGAAGGATCACAAGGATCCCCGAAGAATACCCATGAGAGATCACCCTGATAAGATGAAAGCTGGTATGCACCCAGAAGTGCATTTCTCAATAACAAGAGATCATTGGCACCAACACGACCGCTACCATCCAGGTCAGCAGCATATAATTTATATGGTTCTGTTATTGGTTGTGTTCCGTTGATATGGTTTCTCAGTACGATGTAGTCAAGCGTTGACATTCCTTCCAAAGCTTTTCCTCCGCGTGAAAGCATCACCATCCTATCAAACTGAGTCGTACCAAAACCTAGTGCGAACTGTCCTTCTGCATTTGATTTATCTTTTGATTGATCCTCATCCAATGACCCATCAGACATGATCTTAAACATCGATGCTGATACTTCCGGCACTGTGATTTCTGCAAATGTGGTTACAAGACCTTGAACGGTATTCATGTCCTCGCAGAAAGTAGAGTTATCATTGATCTTAATGAAAGTGGTACAATAATCTTTATTTCCGTATTCATCATGTACCCAGATCTGAACAGGGTTAGTGCCTAAATCATCGCACGTAAATGTTTTAGATGCTTCCCATGGGTTAGCGGAAAAGGAATACTTGAGCTTATAAGCTGGTGTGCAATTATCATAGCTGGATGCGTTGAAATCCTTAGCCCATATTGTTACCATACCCCCTAAAGGCATTACAACACTGGACAAACCATAATAACAAATAGGAGAAGGTGCTTTCTTGTCGATGACGTGTATCTTATATGAACATGTAGAGTAATTGCCACATGCATCGCCAATATTCCACAGAATTTTGTGCCATCCCAATGGAAGCACTTTATCTACAAATGGAACACCACTGCCTTCATACCAGATGTTGTATGAACCGTCATTATTCAGGTCTATCTTGTAATCCCATTTCAGATGTTCGGGAGGAGTACAATCATCATGCACATGCGGATGGTCAATATATCTACCCTGGCAATAAGGTTCAAAACCATCAACAACAACATGCTCAGGACATCCATATACCCATTGTGGTGGATGAGCATTCATCAGTTTGATCACCTGTGTGTGTTTCCATATTCCCTGGCTCCATGGATTGTTAGGTTGATAAACACACCAGTCAATCACCGTCCATTCGCGCAAAATTTTCTTACATGCACCATCGGAAAACGTGAAGACTAAATCCTCATGAGCAACTCCCAGCAGGCTGCAAGAGTTACCACTTGAATATCCCGGAATCGTAGGTTTGTTATAAGGGGGTGGAATATCATTCGGATCCAATTGATCGACATTATACAAGCACGCATCAGCTGTGTAATCCCATGGCCAATTGATGCTGTAATGATTGCTTGAGTAATCCTTTACAGTAATGGTCTGCCAGCACCAGTCTGACCAGTTGCCATATTCCACAAAGAATTTTCTTTTGATGATACCAACTCCGCATGCATTCCGGTAATCAATTACTTCAGGGATGGTAACCCATACGTTGCCACCGCCTCCACAAGCTCCTCCACTACCAGCGTATCCATCATTCCCCCAATTGTGAGGCTGAGAATACCAGCTGTTACATGGATCGTTAATAACGATAGGTTGACCATAGCCGCTATTGCCGACGATAGTGCCAAAGGTGTGGTTATGTGGATCATGCAATGCACTTTCACTGAACCAATAACAACAGCTAACCGTAATATTCGGCGGGCAGGTAATGTGGGGATAAGAGTTGTCTTGCACAGTGACTTCTGCCATACATTCATTCCAGTTACCATGGGCGTCGATTGCTCTGAGAACAACCCAGATGGTTTGACCTATGTCTTCGCAACAAAATTCTACATATGATCTGAATTGAGTGTCATCAACAACTCCATAAGGGCACCAGCCCTGCGACATTCTTCTGACTTTCAGTTCTTCCAGGTGGCAGTTGTCATAACTACCGTCGTCGATAGAGGTGGCATAGACTTTGGCCGTGCCATTGTTGGAGAGTGATACTACAGTATGCGCGTCACAAATGGCCACAGGATTGACATAATCAGAATAACAACT
>JANMVA010000313.1:0-3325 GCA_031392195.1 Saprospiraceae bacterium
GATTCAGAAACTTGAGTGCGTTCCATTCAGCAGGATTGTGACTTGCTGTGATGATGATGCCACCGCTTGCTTTTGAAGAAATGACAAACATTTCAACAGACGGTGTCGTGGAGTGGTCGAGATCGACGACATCGATGCCCATCATTTGCAGCGTGTTGATGACAAGTGATTTTACAATTCTTCCTGAGATGCGTCCATCACGTCCTACAACAACAACAGGTTCCTTTGACTGCTTCTGCAACCACGTACCATAAGCTGAAACAAAAGAAATAATATCCGGCGGTGTGAGATTATCACCGGGCCGGCCACCGATCGTACCACGGATTCCACTGACAGATTTGATTAGAGACACAGTTCTTTCAATTGATTTTGTCCGGCAAAACTATACATTTGGCCGATGATGGAGACAATCCTTCAATGGGATAAGGCCTTAATGCATTGGATCAACGAAGGATGGACCAATGCGTTATTCGATTTCATCTTCCCCCTGATCCGGAATAAATATTTCTGGCTGCCCCTATATGTTCTTTGCCTCGGCTGGATCATCTACAATCACCGCGTCAGGCATGTGCTCTGGATTATTTTTTTCCTGGGCATATCCGTTTTTGCCTCCGATACAATCAGTTCAAAGCTGATCAAATACGAAGTGCGGCGGCCCAGACCGTGTCATATAGCCAACATGCAGCCCCCTGTGATTGAGCGCGTGAAATGCGGGAGTGGCTACAGTTTCCCTTCTTCTCATGCGGCTAACCATTTTTGTGTTGCTGCTTTTTTCATTAGCATCTTCAGCAAGTATATGGGCCGATGGAAATATTTGTGGTGGTTGTGGGCTCTATTGATTTCATTAGCGCAGGTCTATGTAGGTTTGCATTACCCCTTGGATATCCTGGGAGGAGCTTTACTCGGATTAATTGTAGGTTTTTCCATGGGACGCTTTTGTTATTATCGCTTGCATCCTGTCCATGTGGCCGATTTGCCGGATGACAATATTCATTAAACAGACAAAGAAAGAATGCAGATCATCGATGGCAATGCACTGGCCTCAGAAATAAAAGCTGAATTAAAATTGAAAGTTGATCACGTGGTCGCTGGTGGCAAACGTGCGCCACATCTTGCGGCCGTATTGATCGGTGATAATCCCGCGAGCAGATCTTATGTGACGAATAAAGTAAAGAGCTGCGAGGATGTAGGTTATAAGTCGACACTAATCCAGCGTCCGGCAGAAATAAGTCAGCAAAATCTGCTTGATATTGTCGACCAGTTGAATAACGACCCCAAAATAGATGGTTTTATTGTGCAGCTCCCTCTTCCGGAACACATCAATGAAAACGAGATCACATTGGCCATCGATCCTTCAAAAGATGTCGATGGTTTTCATCCAATGAATGTTGGTTTGATGACCTTGGGTTTTCCATCTTACCTTCCGGCAACACCCATGGGTATCATCGAAATGTTGAGGCGATATAAAATAGATATCGCAGGGAAAACATGTTGTGTCATTGGGAGAAGCAATATCGTCGGAACACCCATGAGTATTTTATTATCCCGAAAAGCAAATCCGGGGGATGGTACTGTGATTCTTTGTCATAGCAGAACACCGGATATCAAGTCAATTACACTTCAATCCGATCTCATCATTGTTGCACTTGGCCGGCCCTTATTTTTAAAAGGTGATATGGTCAAGGAAGGTGCGGTTGTGATTGATGTTGGAATTAACAGGATTACTGATACAACTAAAAAATCAGGATTCAGACTTGCAGGTGATGTTGATTTTGAATCTGTTGCACCCAAATGCAGTTACATCACACCGGTACCCGGAGGCGTAGGCCCCATGACAGTGACATCCTTACTGCTCAACACCTGGAAGGCATATTCAGCAGAAATTTATCCGAAGCGTCCATGAGCCTTCAATACTTCTCGATCACCTTCGACATGGGTGACCATGATAATGAGATCTGGCTCGCACTGCTCGGTGAATGGTCATTTGAATCTTTTCACGAAGAAGAAAGTAAAATCACGGGTTATATCCAGGATCATGACATCACTGAAAACCTGATGCAGTTTATCGGGGAACAAAAAGGTATTCATTTCGAAGATTATGAATTAGCACTGGTAGCTGACAAAAACTGGAATGAAGTATGGGAGAGTTCTTTCAATCCCGTTGCTGTAGATGATTATTGTTATATCCGCGCCACTTTTCATCCGATCGAGAAGCATTTCAAGCATGTGATCACGATTTCACCTAAGATGGCTTTTGGGACTGGACATCATGCGACTACGTTTATGATGCTGCAGGCGATGTCGGAGATTGATTTTAAGGGAAAACGTGTTTTTGATTTTGGATGTGGTACGGGGATATTGGGGATCGTTGCTGCGCGTGAAGGAGCTGCAGAAGTGATTGGTGTTGACATTCAAACCGAAGCAATTGAGAATAGTGATGAGCATGCAGAGATGAATGAAGTGGGGGAGCGTTGCAAATTTTATCTCGGTGGGATTGAAAAAGCGGGCAATGATCCTTTTGATGTTATTCTGGCTAATATCAATAGGAATGTCATTCTTCAATACATGTTGGAATTGAGTTCTTTGCTTAAGGTTGACGGGTTTTTATTGATATCGGGGATTATGTTTGATGATGTTGAAATTATTAAGAACGTTTTAGGGAAATTAAATTTCGAGGTAATTGAATTGAAGGAGAAAGATCAGTGGGTGCAGATGACGGTGAGGTCAAAGGCTTAAAGTTTAAACGATCCCGCTTATGCATGGGATGGAATGGTGAAAGGAAACCTGATGAATTCAGCTATATTTGCCTATAACCTCATTGCGAACTTAAATGATGTAAGTCAACTGATCCGTGTTGGTGATTTTACGCTTATTCGGTAAAGAGAATTAACCCGAATCTGTTCTTTATACTCGCTATCACCGACATGAGCAGTCCAATCAAATTAGAATAAGGTCCCTGATTTCGCAACACTGCGCCAAGCTTATCCAATTCTTGATTTTACAAAACATATTTACAATATGCGTAGACCCAATATCCATGGGGCTCCTGAGGAATTGTGTCCAGATACCAGACATTCTATACAACAGTGGCGCTCCAATTCAAAGCATATTGACAATATCCGTAGACTCAATATTCATAGGGCTTTTAAATAATTTTGGTCCCGATCCAAGGTTTAATTCACACAAAAAAGATTCAATACAAAACATATTTAAAATATCCGTAGACCCAATTTCCATGGGGCTTCTGACTGGTTTTTGAATTATTCCCAATCCATCAATTCCCGATACACCCGATGCACAGGCAACCCCATCACATTCGCATATG
>JANMVA010000407.1:0-1862 GCA_031392195.1 Saprospiraceae bacterium
ATAGCAGCTTAATGATCTTCATTTGCTTTCCTAAAGATCTCACCTACTGTTTTATAAACCTTGCGATATAGGGTGAATTTTCTTGTGAATTGAGCCTGATAAAATATGTTCCCGCTGACAAGGTTTGAATATCAATGGGATGTCCGGAATTTACGATGCCCTGGCTTATAGTTTTACCTGTCAGATCAGTTATCGTATAGTCTGTCAGGTTGCTCTTTCCCTCAATCGACACATAGATATTATCTGATGACGGCTGTGGATAAATTGTGACTGCATTGTTCCACTCTTCATCACGAGTTCCGGTAAACTCTCGTTCTCCAGTCTGAAACCAAACACCTTTCTGAGCACCGGTTACCAGGATCACAGCTGAACCCGGTATCGGTAATGTTTTGTCTGAAGGTTGCAAATCGATGGTGGCCTGTAGTAGTTCGCCATTGTCATTGGTAAACAGGATCTGATCATCAAGTCTTGAATAACTTGGATAACCAACAGTTGTATTGAAAAAGATCTCATTAGTTACACCTGTTTCAATATTGTTAGCCAGAATTTTATAGTCTGTCTGCACCTGGCCAAACTGATCAAAATAACTTTCCACATAATCAAATGTGATGATGTAAGGTGAATTCTTAGCGAATGATGGATTCCCCACACTAACATTTTCAGGAAGCGAAGTGTAAAGTTTTCCAATCTGGCCATCCGTAAAATCATTATTGGCCTCATCCCATGCATATAAAAAGGCAATGTCCCAATATTCGATCCCATCCCCGAATGAACTTTCGATCAGGTTAAGTGCATCATACATGATAAATTCGCCTGAATAATCCCACTCCATGGCATCTGCATACAATACCTCGCCGGTGTTTACGCCCTGTGCAGTAGTGGGGTTGTAAAGAATATATCGATCAGAAGCCTGGAAGTCAAAATCAAATACCCAGATTTCATTTATCAGGTTACTTTCAGTGTACGCGATTTTTGAACCATCCTTTGATACGGCAATATTTCGCCAGCCACCCTGGGGATTGTCTTCGAGGTAAAACGCCTCATAGGAAAGACCCTGGCTCCAGTCAAAAACTAACAGGATCATATTATTCTCATCATCAACATAAACAGCGGATGTGCCATCATCTGTAAAACTTGGACGTGACAGAGGAGCAGGGACATTTAGTTTCACCAGCCCACCCGGGTTGCCTGGTGGCACCCAGTATAAATCAGATTGGGAAACGTCTGTGGTAAGTATGAAATCAGCGCCTGCATTGACTTCAATGTCATCCTGGTGATCATCACCCTGGCCTGCACCAATACCAACACCATCAAATGCACTGCGGGCAGCTGTGACTTCCGGACTGTTAGCCCCATGAAGATCTGTTGCCGCTTTTTCAACAGCAATCCGCATATCAATAAACTGTGATGACTTTACTAAATAATCTCGCAAAGCCTTGTAGTACACCTGCTCTGCTTTTTCTTTTACTACACTTGATGCAAACAGAAAAAATGCTTTGTTTGGAATCCCACTATTCACATGCACTCCGCCATTATCGCCTTCAGGTGTATTGGGAAGGTTTTGGTATTCATTCATATGCTGCGGCTGCCATCCACGTGAACCGGGACCGGTACCGCCATTGTGCGGATTAGATAAATCACGCAAAGCTCCGGAAGGAAATACGCTTGAAATAACAACATCCTCTCCTAACTGCCAGTCATTGCGATCAATCATAGCACCAAATACATCAGCGAACGATTCATTGAGTGCACCTGATTGTGAAATATATTCCAGGTTCGCTGTCTTTGAGAATTTGAGAAATTTGCCAATGTTTTCATTTTCATGGGAGAGGAAATCAGGTGAGCAGCCGCTGGCTGGCGCG
>JANMVA010000420.1:0-3415 GCA_031392195.1 Saprospiraceae bacterium
TGTGCATTCTGCACATGGCTTACCAGATATCACGCCACATTTTGTTTCTTTCAGCTTCTCTTATCTTTGCTTCCGTACCTAGCCCAATGGCGACCCCCCCACCCAATGGCGACCCCTGTCAATGACCTCCTGTTCCCGAGATGCTCGTCACCATTGGAGAGGTCCAGTTCCTGCGTTTCTGTTGAAGGCTTATATCGCTGGGATCACCAATATCCAACAATACCCCCCCTTGCGACCATGTTAGTTTATGCTGAGAAAGAGCTACAGAAGGCAGTATGATGGCTGATGCATGCCTCCGGCCTTTTAGTGCATTGCTATCCTCCTTTTTGCTCTTACGGACGCAAAAAGGAGGCATACGAGCGTTCGAACAGTTTTGAGTCACGGCTAAAGCTTCCGAAAAAGAAAATCAAAAGGCGTTAATCCCGCAAAATCTTTGAGCTACACCGCATACAATTGATAATTAATTTCCATTTCGAGGAGTTAAATATGTCCCTCAAAATTGTCCGAGAGATCGAATGACAATTTCAGTAATAAACAAGTCACAAACGGCATTAATCTTCGAAAAGAAATTGATTTGAAAAACGAATAAGCGGGCAAGCAAACCCGGTGCTAAAATAGCGCTGGAATGCGCAGGCGAGTTTTTTGAGGGACGAGGTTTTTGGTTACTTTTTTCCGGTAAAAAAGTAACAACGACTAGTAAGTAGATATAGTGATCAAAGTGATTTGGTTGGTGAGGCTGTAGCTCATGGATGCGCGATGCAGGTCGAACCATGGTTACTTTGGATGCTGAGCTGTAGCACGAGGATGAGCGATGAAGGTCGAAGTATGGGCCAGCAAAAAGTGACAAAGAATAATAAGTAAGAGTGGTAAGAAAAGAAGTTTTATTTTCTTTCTTTTTGAAGAAAGAAAATAATAAACTACCTTTTATCAACCACAATCACATCTTCAAGCTCTCTGCAGGCCCACTTCAAATTATAATAAGGCAATGCGCGGTACACAACATACAATGATCTCGGACGGAATGAAATTCTAATTCCATAAATAGATTCCCACGCGCTCAATTCAGTGACCACTTCCATCAGGTCCCGTTCGTCATGGGCACTACGGTAGATAAACCAGTGCGCACATTTGGCGTAAAATATTTTGGGGTGAAAGGATTGCCTGGATAAAAAAGCCGGAACCACCTGTTGGAGCAGGGATCGCGCATAATCAAAATCAGTCTTTGCCATACACCTGGAATATTCCACAATCTGACGCAGTTGATTCAATGCATGACGATTCCAAAAAGGATGTCGAAAATCAAACCCATTCAACCTGCTCGCGATGCCCAGGATATAATGCATCTCAAATTCAATATCCCAGCTTTTCCGCAATAACCTGTCCGCTGTCTCAAGCCAAAGGGTTTTTTGCATGCGCGATTTGAATATCTGTTGAGTGCGTACAACATCATTGACAGGCAAGAACCGGGCAAGCAACCGGGCTTCAAACTCAAACAATGAATTGCATCCCGGCATGATCGAAATGATATTTTTGAATAATTCAGGCTCATGCACATGAAAATTGACAAACCGGCCCAGCCGGCGGATGAGGTCATGTAGAGCCCGGGTGTTACTGATTGTAGGAGATGATTTCAGCGATGCGTAGATCTCACGCATCAGGCAAATTTCCTCCATGGCAGCGATTTTTCCTGATAGCAAACCTGCTGTAGACACGCCGGGACCAAACCCACTCAACTCCATATACCGGAAGGAATACGACTGATTACCGGATAAAACGCGTAATACATGCCTGACATCGCTCCAGTGCGTATCCGGTCGATTGAGCCACCTGTCAAAAAGCATCTTACCATCAAAAACTTCAAGTGCACGTGAAACCGTAAGTGGTAAATGAAGGTCTGACCAATCTGAGCGATTGTTAGGAGATTGATCGGGATTTTTCGGAGGGACAACGGCACGATCTTTCACTTTTCGTGTCACCAGGCCGAAGAGATCGCTGACACCGGGGCGCTCGGGCTCCGGCAAGATATACTTGTGCATGAGCGGTGGTGTTCTACCTGTAATATAATGAAAATTCCGGAAATTACATAGGGTCTTAATCTCCTTCACCTGTCACCTCAAAATCCATCGAAAACTCCTCACATTCGGGACAGTAGTTTTGCTCTGCACTTAAATACAGATCATTCCATTGGATCATATCTATATCGTCACCGCTCTCATACATCGAAGGATCTGTGTAATATCGATACCGTTCTGTTTCACCATAAGCTACAGCAACAACCTTGCTTGTCTCTTTATCCAATGCCGGAACGATCGGTGTGTGGTTCATAAATCCACCACCAAAAACTAATCCCTCATATTCTTCACCACATATCCAACAAGATCCATGCAGGAAATAAGCCATACACTAAGATAGTTCGTTGTTACTTTTTTTCCTGAAAAAAGCAACTAAAAAGTATTGTCACTTTTTGCTAGCCCATAGTTCGACTCGCTATTCTCATCCTTGGGCTACAGCTCACCAACCAAAGTAACCAAAAATCTTTCTCACAAGACGCTTTTCTCACAAGACATTGTTACTTTTTTCATTGCCAAAAAAGTAACCAAAAAGTCTAGTCTCTCAAAAAACTCACCTGCGCCTTCACGCATTTGTTTCACATCGGGTATGCTTGCGCGCTTGTTCGTTTTTCAGATCAATTTCTTTTCAGATAATTATTGCCTTTAGAGACTTGCATTTAACTGAAATTGTCATCTGGGTGTTCGAACAGTTTTGAGAGACATATTTTACTTCTCGAATTGAAAATACATTTCCATAGTCCGCGCAGAAATTAGAACACCATGCGCAAACCAATGATTCTGTTCTTTCATTTCGATTAGAAATTACTGCGACTCAAAATTGTTCGACCGTTACTAACGCCGGCTTTTTTCTTTTTGGGGAAAAAAGCCGGGCAAATGAAAAACGAATAGGCGAGCAAGCAAACCCGGTCTCATGCTAAAGCTTGAATGAATAAGGAAGTTTTTTGGGTCGCAAAGGCCCTTTTTGGTTACTTTTTGGGCCAACAAAAAGTGACAAATTCTTGCAATGAAAATAAAACTGTACTTGACAATTTTATTTTTCTTCCGTAAATTTCTATCCTAAACTTTCACCAGTTATGACACCAGATGAACTCTTGTCCCTTGCGGACAATCCCAATTTGATTGCGGGCATTTACAACTACTGTGACCGGTGGTGCGAGCGCTGCCGGATGACAAGCCGATGCCTTCTCTACACCAGTACACCCGACTTAGATGACCATGCGTACGGGTATGCTGAAGAAAAACAAAATGCCATGATGCGGCAAATCGAAGACTCCTTTCAGCTAACCATCGATCTACTAAACAAGATCGCGCAGGAGCAGGGTATCGATCTCAATGCAAAAGGA
>JANMVA010000422.1:0-2978 GCA_031392195.1 Saprospiraceae bacterium
ACCCATATCAAGCATTCTGTCGGCTTCATCGAGGACGAAGAATTTAATGTCGCGTAATGATACATGACCTTGCTGCATCAGGTCTAAAAGACGCCCCGGGGTAGCTACAAGGATATCGACGCCTTTGCGCAGATTGTTTACCTGGCTAACCTGTGATACACCGCCGAAAACGACGAGGTGACGAAGGTTGAGAAAGCGGCCATACGCTTTAAAGCTTTCTTCGATCTGGATCGCAAGTTCACGGGTCGGGGTCAGGATCAAAGCTTTGATCACCGGCCGCTGACGTGGTTGTCCCTGGTTGTCCTGGTCGATTAATTGGAGTAATGGGATGGCAAAAGCGGCCGTTTTACCGGTTCCCGTCTGTGCACAACCTCTGAGGTCTCTGCCTTCGAGGATGGCCGGGATAGCCTGTTGCTGAATAGGTGTAGGGATTGTATACCCTTCATGGATCATCGCCCTGAGCAATGGCTCAATGAGCTGTAAGTTGTTGAAAGACACTAGTTTATAGTTTGATTAAAAAATGTGGTAAGGCTATCTACTGAGTCGTGATACATTACCTGCCTTACGTTAAGCCTACACGGCGATGGAGCGTTTGGGACTCTTCAGTGACTGAGGAGGAATAACATATAAGACTGCAAATATACGGGATTTATCAGAATAATCAGTAAATCAATAAATTATAAGGTTTGTCTTATTGAAAGGTTAAGGTGGAAGATCTGATGCAGGTGATGTTCGAGATGCCGGACATAGTCATCAAACAACCAGGCTATGGTGTGTGTACTGCCATCACCCATCAGGCATTCCCGTTCCATTAGTGAAGATGGTATTTGCCTGATCAATGTGGCCAGGTGGCGATTGTACATTTCCCAAAAAGAAATAAGCCCTTCACCTTCCATGGACAAATAATAGCTGTGTTTATTCCACAGATCCTGATCATAGCTGATCTGCGGCTTGTCGTCAAACTGAGCCCGGACAAACCTGTGATGATTATTGGTGGCGCTGTCGAGGAGATGCCCGATAATTTCTTTGGGGCTCCACTTATCCGGTGCAGGTTTTTTGGAAAAATTTTCCGGAGATATTTTTCGCAATTGATCCGGAACAGTGTCCATCAATTCCAAAAGTTGTTGGGCAGTGACCTGGACATTATCATCTTTCAGTCGATATTGGTTCATATCTTAAGTATAAGGGAGCCACTAAAAACCAAGTATAAATCTTTTCTTCTCCCGGATGCTGAGCTGTAGTACGAGGGAGAAGGTCAGCAAGTCGAAGCATTAGGGGATAGGGGCAGAAAAATCTGACAATTGGTTTTTAAAGGTTCCTATTAGAAAACAATATCCGCCATTTGACTGATGGAATAGATTCGGATTGGTCCCGCATTATTGCTCAGCAAATAAACTTCGGATCCATCGGCCAGTTTTAATTTCTGAATATCACGGATATCATCCAGATGCAAACGGTTATTGATAAACATCGTCTGACATTTGAACTGACCTTTTCCATCACCAAAACAAATGCCCGGATACAAGCCATCATATCGGGCAGTTTCTACCTCAGTTGGAAAATGATTACCGGCATACATGAAATCCTGCTTGCCGTCTTTGTTGAAATCATTGACATAAAATGCTTTGACAGGACCAGCCTGGCAGGTGGAGGGTAAATTCATCAAACTAAAATCCATGCTTCCGTTATTGATAAGCAATATACTGGTCATCGTACTCAGTTTTTGATGAATACCGCTTTCAAGCTGCTCTTCTGTGAGAATTTCATTCAGCCCGGCTTGCGCATAACTCTCATAGCTGGGAAATTTATTGAGGATGAAAGGCATTTCCTGAGATGAACATTCACGCCCTCTCACCGGAAGCAACTTATCTTTTTTCGTATTGGCAAGTACGACATCATAATCACCATTCTCATCAAAGTCATTCGCAAACACTTCCAGTTTTGTTCCCTGTGAACCACCAAACTTATTATTCCATCCGAGATTGCCCAAAATAAAATCAGCATCACCGTCTGCATCGAAATCCCCTTTTTCAATTGTCCACCAGAGACCTGTGCCACCGACTTCTATTTTTTGTTGTGAAAATCCGGAGCTGCCATTATTGATCAACCATGTTGGTTGCATCCATTCACCGACAACGAATAAATCAGTGTCGCCATCTTTATCCATGTCATCCGAAACAGCATCCGTCACTAATCCAAATTTTTCAAGAAACGCAGCGACCGATTTTGTTTTATCTGTAAATTTTCCTCCATCATTGATGAGCATGACAGACGATGCAGGTAATGGATATTTTCCTGCAACCAGCCGGCCTCCAATAAAGATGTCCATATCCTTGTCACCATCGGCATCAAAAACTTCAACACACTGACTGTTGACTTGGATTGATGGAAAAACAGTTTTTGGAGCGGCACTAAAATTTCCTTTTCCGTCATTCATATAAAGCCTCGTACGAAGCACATCAGTTGCTTCTTTAAATTCATAACTGCCACTCGTGACCAGCAGGTCAAGGTCGGCATCCCCATCCATATCAAAAAGAACAGTTTCCTGGTCCTCCGTATTCTGATCTGCCTTTAATGCAGGTTGTGCAGACAATTCAAATTTTCCATTTTTCTGCAGATAAATACTGCCCGGATTTCCGGCCGCCCCACCAATAAAAAAATCTTCTGCCTGATCCCCATTGACATCACCGACAGCGATAAATGGACCATTTTGCGAGAGCTTGTAAGGAAGCAATACCTGGAGATCATAATCATCGAATTCTTTTTCCTGATGGATGTGATTGCAGATCTGCTTTTCTTCTACATCAACTTCTTCTAACTTATCAACTTCAAAGGGCACATGTTTTTCTTTTGCAAAATTGATTGTCAGTTCATCGTTGGGTTTTACATTTTTCAAAACAGACATATACTCATGGTTCCAGTATACTTTGATCGAATCAATCATCGTCACATTACCAAGACCGAAATGCAAAATGGGT
>JANMVA010000491.1:0-4519 GCA_031392195.1 Saprospiraceae bacterium
TGCTCTGAAGTCAATTCTTCCAGGATCACCACCTCGCCCAGATCTATGACCGTATAGTGCAATCCAAGTTTTTCAAGCTCTGATTTCACGATCATCTTGCATCGGATCGAGACCATGAATTTAATATTGAGCTTCATCTTAAAATTTTATGATGAGATCCAGACAACGTGCGGGCAGGAAATGCAATAATAAAAAAACCCTGTTTCCACTGAACTTTCAAGCCATTACGAATAACAAACCCCTGCAGGGGTAAATGGTTCCACTTTTAGTTAAATTCGACATCAGGCTAAGTGCCGGAGCTACTTATTGCCCACTCAACGTTAAAAAAGCCAGCCTTCCGGCTGGCTCCTTTCACTTTCAGGACTACTCAAACCTAAATTCTACTATTCAGGTAATTTCCCTTTCATCTCTGATTTTACACTTTGAAAGCCGTCAGAGTTTCCAATCCAGGAGGCATTTTCTCACATTGGTAATGGAGGCGGCAATACAGGATTGCTGATCTTATTGATTCGAGGTTGCAGAATCCAGATCCCGATGATATAAAACCAAAACAACACAAACTCCCCGGCAAACTCACTAAACTTCACTTCCCGCTGGTATTCTGCAGTCTTCAATGTTTTAGCCACAAAATGCAGACAATAAATCAAGCCAACGAACAACAGTATGTACAATGGAATAAAGATGATCATGAGTGAAGGATCGAATGGAAACAAAGCAGCCCCTGATACCATTTCTTCGAGATTTGCAAAAAGCGAACTCATGCTGTTGAAAATGATAAATGACAATACGAGGTTGCCCAGGCCCATGATCAGGAGAACCGTTTTGAAGGTGTTTACTTTCAGGCGCCATTCGGGATGGATGCTTTCCTGTAATCCTACTCCCACAGACCATAACCAGGCATAGAAAACAAACAAGGGCGGTAATATCAAATAGGGCATCATTTTGAACATCCTTCCCATTTCATACTGTACTTCCCCGATTTCAGGATTTTCATACATGGAAATACCTCTGAACATCTGTAAAATAAAATACATATAGAAGACAAAGGGGAGGGCAAAAATGAAAGAAAAGAATTGCCAATGTTTCAAACGTAAAAAGAAATTGATCATGTCCTTCAATATTTATGCAACGAAATAATATTTAAATTTTTTGTCGTCCCCTAAAGAACCTTAAAAGCTGTATGCGTGTAATTATTGATTGCCCCGATCAACTCCGTTTTCAAATAAAATGATTCGCTCACGATGCGGTAGGCCATCCATTCATGATTGGGCACATTGAATTCATCGAATAATAATATATCTCCGGGTCGCAACTCGCGCGCGAGATTAGTAAGCACAAATAAAGTTGCCGAGAAAATATCTGCATCCAGGTGAATCACTTTTCTTCTTGCCTTCAAAGGATGTTCAGCAATGAATCCATATAAAGTATCCTGGAACAAACCTTTGTAAAAACTACACCGGGTATCATCCATCTGCGGAAGACCGGCCGCCATATCCCCTTTCCTGAAAGTACCCCAGCTCTCCGGAAGTCCTTCAAATGTATCAAAGCCATAGAACCTTGCATTTGAATGCTTGATCTGGTTGGCCCACCAGCGGAAAGAAAATCCCTGGCTTACCCCGAATTCAAGATAATCAATCTGTTCATTGGCCAGGCCTTGTGATTCGACTACATGGGCGTACAAATTGTAACGATGCTCTAGGTTGCGTGGAAAAACAAAAAAGTCATTGTAAAACTTCCTCCGCTGCTGACGGGCTATCCACCGGGTCATGCTGAAGAGATTACTTAAAAACATGAAAGGCCCGCTCAGGAATCCGAAAAATATTCCGGGCCGCAACCACAGGATGATATTCTTAAAAAATCCATTGATCAATCTGATAGTTCTTCTCACAATCTTTTCTCGCTTGTTTGATGTATGAATGATGTTTTAATGTCCGGATGAAACCGGGGCAGGTATGTTTATTCTTCGATCAGCTTGAGCTTATGAAGATCAGCTAATAACTTAACTTTCTTCAGGTGATGTATGAATAAATAATCACCATGCTCAGATTCATCCTGGAAATCCATGATCAGTTTTTGACGAAACAGGCCATACTGAGTATACCCCAATTCCTTTAGCAGATTAAATACAACTAATTTATGCGAACCGCTTGTTTCAATCTGGATCACAGGCTTGTGATGACCGATCAGTTCTCTCATCTCCGGGAGCACATATTCTTCATACCCTTCGACATCACATTTGATATAATCGATTTTCGGCAGGTCCTTTAATAACATACTGCCTCTCACCATTTCGGTTTCAAAGACAAAATGATCCTGGCTCAATGGTTCATCCGATGGAATGTGGGCGAGACCTGTGCGAAAAAAACCTTTCATCCTTGGCAGGACCATTTTTATCTTGCGCGACTCCATGCCCAATGCATGATTATAGAGAATGCAATTCTTCCTGTTGCGCAGCGCCCATTGCAATGCATGGAAAAAAGGCTTAACAGGTTCAATGCAAATGACCGTTCCATTGGAACCCGTGAGCCTTGAGAATATTTTAGAAAAATAGCCCAGGTTGGCCCCGATATCGACGACACAGTCTTCGGCCTGAATGAGGTGAGGGACAAAATAATGATACTTGTATTCAGGATTCTTTTTCAGCAGGCCGGCATCGTAGGCTGTCATAAATGAAGTATGCATGACTTTCAGATAGGCTTCAAGTCCTAACACCTGCTGCAAAATCCTCTTGGTAAATCCTATCATGCGGGATAAATGACGCGGTTCCCTGTCTTAAGGATAAACCCCGATCGGGGCGAAAATAAGAAGACTTGCCAGTAATCAGATTAAACTTGCTGCTTCGGGAATTCTTTCATTAAAGTGAAATTTTTTTCTGGCCCAGCATATTTTTCACCTTGTAAATGAATTCATCCTTAGTATTCGATTTGGGAAAGGGAATGGACGGTACAGGAACTCCGAGGTATTTGCACAAAGGCTCCCAGCCGGTTTTGACATCGTAGATCAGAATTTTATCAGCGGGAATGGATGCCAGGACCTGTTGGTTATAGTGATTAAAATGTTCGAGGACTTTTGCTTTGTTGTGCAGATCGTCTCCAAAAAATGATTTGACCATTTTTCCGTTATATTTTAAAATCCGAAGCCGCTTTCGCAATGTTTTCGAAAAAG
The DNA here is from genome assembly GCA_031392195.1 of Saprospiraceae bacterium. Lineage (GTDB taxonomy): Bacteria > Bacteroidota > Bacteroidia > Chitinophagales > Saprospiraceae > Opimibacter. The sequence continues at coordinate 3,166 of JANMVA010000491.1, forward strand.
GCAACCTGATCATCATATTCAATTTTCGTCCGATCGAGGGATTGAGAGCCCAGAAGATCGTGCTCATCATGCTCTTATACCAGGAATCCGGATCGCGTGTAGTATGGATCAATTTCGCATCCGGGTATCGTTTCAAAATATCTTGATAATAACGGATCACCGGCATGTCACAGGCAGATTGATATCCTTCAAACAGTTTATCCCAGTCAACTTTTTCTCCCCGTTCCGCTTTTTCAAAATAAACGATCTGTTCCGGATGGGCCATCAATTCAAACATATGATAGCATTTACCGAATCCAAGGTGTTCCAATGCTAATTTTAAAGAGGTTGTGCCTGTACGACCTTGTCCTGTGCCGAAAACTTTCAGTGCCATGTGGTAAGAAGTAAGAGGTAAGAGGTAAGAGGTTAAAGGTAAGAGGTAAGAGGTAAGAGGTAAGAGGTAAGAGGTTAAAGGTAAGAGGTTAAAGGTAAGAGGTTAAAGGTAAGAAGTAAAGGAGTGCATGGGGCACGGAGCATGGGGCATGGAGTAATTTGCGGGCTTGCCCCCGCAATGGATAAAATTCAAAAGGCAGAGAGCATAGGGCATAGTGCATAGTGCATAGGGAAAATAAAAAGTAGTGTGCGGGGTTTGCCCCAGCCATGGAAAAATTCAAAAGGCAGAGAGCTTGGGGGCATAAAAAAATTCATCAGCGGAAATCTGCGTAATCAGCGGCTGCAAAGCAAGTGGCAGAGAGAAATCTAATTAGCGTGGATTTGCGAAATAGCGGCTATCATCATGGAAAAATATAAACGTAGAGCATGTCGAAGCGCAGCGAAGATCCCGCCTTTGCATAAGCAATGTTGCGGGAGAGTAATGTGCGGGGTTTGCCCCCGCAATGGAAATATCAAAAACAGAGAGCATGAATCAGCGGTTGCAAAGCAAGTGACAGAGAGAAATCTAATGAGCGTGAATTAGCGAAATTAGCGGCTTTCATCATTATTTTTCTTTAATCAATTTCTCAAGTCTCAATAATCGCTCCTCCAATTCTTCATTCGCCGTTCTCAGTTCTTCAACTTCTGATTTTAGTTGGCCGACTTCGGTTTGCAATTCGTGATTTAATTCCTGGACTGATTTGACCAATGGCATGACAAAATCTGAATAACGAAGAGAGTATAGCTCATCCGGATTAGCTGGCTTCTGAATACCGCTGAAATCATAGTTTGCATCGCGTGCAGCCTGCTCGACATCCTGGGCGAGGAAACCACTCATCTTGATTTTTTCAATATCGTATTTCCCTTCCCACTCACGATTATTCTTCAGGTCATTCTGATACACCATTTCATTTTCGCGGTGAATATTGAGATTGTATGTTAC
>JANMVA010000495.1:0-7705 GCA_031392195.1 Saprospiraceae bacterium
GAGCAGGACATACTTTACCAGGATTTATTGATTCCGGTGACTTCGTTCTTTCGCGACCCAAACAGCTACAATCACTTATGTGAGGTGATACTTCCACTCATCTTAAAAGATAAAGGCGCTGACGAGCCCATCCGCATATGGGTAGCCGGCTGCAGCACAGGGCAGGAAGCATTTTCAATTGCTATTTGCATGAGAGAATTTTTAGCGGACTTTGAAGCACAGGGCAATTTAAAAAAAGTGCAAATATTTGCCACTGATTTAAGTGAACCTGCCATTATAAAAGCCCGCAAAGGAATATATACACAATCCGAAATTGAAGGATTATCCCTCGAGCGGCTTCAGACCTATTTTAACAAATACAATGGCAATTACCAGCTCAATAAGGAGATAAGGGAATTGTGTGTATTTGCCTCCCACAATTTTATAGTCAGTCCGCCATTTGGGAAAATGGATTTAATCAGTTGTCGCAATGTCCTTATTTACATGGAGCCATATCTCCAGAAAAAGGCATTGACGACATTTCACTATGCGTTGAATCCGAAAGGTTACTTGTGGCTTGGTAAATCAGAAACAATCAGCAGTGTACCGGATTTATTTACTCCATCTGCAAAAAGCGATAAGTTTTATTGTCGGAAGGACGTTCCTGGCCGGTTTATGCATACGACAAGCTTGCGCAGTGAACAGAATTTGCGTGACCTGAATTCGGGTATGAAGAGTGAAAATATCCAGACAGATTTTAAAAAAGTGGCAGACGACATTATCCTCAGTAAGTACACCCCTGCAGGAGTCGTGGTCAATGAGTCAATGGACATAGTTCATTTCAGGGGTATGACTGGAAATTACCTGGAGCAATTACCCGGCAAACCAAGCCACAATTTATTAAAGATGGCCAAAGAAGGCCTGGCGTTTGAGCTTCGAAGCCTGTTGCACAAAGTAAAAAAGGATAACGTCCGGGGCTTAAAAGAAAATATTCCTCTCCTCATCAATGGACAGGAGAGAACCATTTCGATTGAGGCATTACCCTTAAACGATACGATAGATCTCCATTACCTGGTGCTGTTCCATGATCATCCTCAAACCGATAATATTTCCACCCACGATCCGGCAAATGGCAACACGGGTACGCGACCAGTAAAAGCAAAAAAAGACGAAAGAGACCTGCGAATTCAGCAATTAGAAAAAGAGTTGGCTCAAAGCCGCGAAGATATGCGTGCCATTACGGAAGATCAGGAAGCAGTGAATGAAGAACTTCAAAGTGCTAATGAAGAATTATTGAGTGGGAGTGAAGAATTGCAAAGCCTGAATGAGGAATTAGAATCAAGTAAGGAGGAGCTGCAAAGTACAAATGAGGAATTGACCGTGATCAACCAGGAGATGATCAACCTGAATGAACAGGTCATCGAAGCAAGGGATTATTCCCAAGCCATTGTGGCCAATCTTCGCAATCCTTTATTGGTATTGGACCATCATCTCCGGATAAAGTCGGCCAATAGTGCCTTTTATAAAACGTTTCAGCTAAATGAAGCCGAAACGGAAGGCAAGTTAATTTATGATGTTGGCGATAAGGAATGGGATATTGTAGTCTTGCGGCGCTTGCTTGAACAGGTCCTGCCAAATCAATCGAAAATCACGGACTATGAAATCAATCATACATTTAAATCCATTGGTGAAAGAACCATGCTTTTAAATGCCCATGAGATTATTAAGGGAGATGCTTCAGATAAATCAATCCTGATTTCGATTGAAGACATTACCCAAAGAGCTCAACATCTTCTGAAGGAAAAGGAATTGCTCGGCAGGTTTCACAATGTCGTTATTCAAGCTCCGGTGAGTATAGCGATTTTGAAAGGGATGGATTTTGTTATTGAGATCGTGAACCAACCCTTTTTAAAAATACTTGATAAACGGGAAGAGGATGTCATAGGCAAAAGGTTGTTTGAAGTATTGCCTGCAGCGAATACTGTTTCTGATGCCATCATGCACGAAGTTTTTACAACCGGAGGTCCTTATCACGGGAATGAAATAGAGATTACATTTAAACGGGAAGGTAAAACTGAAAATGGGTACTTCAATTTTGTTTTTCAACCATTAAGGGATATTAACGGCAGCATCACAGGCATTATTTGCATGGCCACCGATGTCTCATTATTGGTCATTGCCCGCAAATCAATGGAGATTCAGGGCAAGATGTTCGATGACCTGCTAATGACAGCTCCGGCTTTTGTCTGCACGATGACCGGACCTGATCATGTTTATGATCTTGTCAATGAGCGATATCAGCACTTGTTTGGTAAACGTAAGATCAAAGGAAAACCAATACTAGAGGCACTACCGGAATTGGAAGGACAGGGTTTTGATAAGATTCTGGATGAGGTATATAACACAGGCGTCCCTTTTGTTGGTATTGATATACCCATTACGTTAGCCCGTGACGAGAATCTGGAGCCTGAGCTCAGGTATTTTAATTTTAGCTATCAGGCTATGTATGATGTGGATCAAAAAGTTTACGCCATTTTAGTGTTTGGCTACGAAGTCACCGACCAGGTGATTGCGAAGATGTTAAACATGGAAACGCAGGAAAAGCGTGCTGATGATCTGAAGCTTGAGGTACAGCAACGAACAATCGAATTGAGTGAAGCTAACGAAATGCTTTTGCAAAAAAATCTGGACCTGGTCAAATTGAATATTGAGCTGCAGTCATTTAATTATGTATCAAGTCATGATTTGCAGGAGCCTCTTCGTAAAATTCAGATCTTCGCCAGCCACATTCTCGATAAGGAGTTAAATTCTTTATCCGGTAAAGGCCGGGATTATTTTAGCAGGATGCAGGAAGCTGCTAACCGTATGCAGAGGCTCATTCAGGATTTGCTCGCATTCTCAGCCTTAAGCAGAACAGATCACAAGTTTGAACGTATTCATCTTCAGAGCATTATTGATGATATTATCACTGAATTAAATGAAAGCATTGAGGAGAAGCAGGCAGTCATTGAATTCAGTGAATTAGCTGAAATTAATGTCATACCATTTCAGTTTCGTCAATTAATGCAGAACCTTGTAAGGAATTCAATCAAATTCTCAAGCCCTGATCGCGTACCCCACATCAGCATTAAAAGCCATGCAGCAAAAGGCTTGTCATTAAACAATGAAAACCTGTCACAAAAGAAAATCTATCACCACATTAGTGTCCAGGACAATGGTGTGGGATTCGATCCGCAATACAAGGAAAGGGTATTTGAGTTATTCGAACGTCTTCATGACAGGGATCAATATCCGGGGACGGGCATCGGCCTGGCCATTGTTAAAAAGATTGTCAATAATCATAATGGTGTCATTACGTCCACCAGTGAGATCGGCGTAGGGACAACGTTTGATATTTATATTCCTGCAACATAGCTCATCATGGCGGCGCTACCGCTACCCCTGAGTGCGAATGGTTAAAGCAATGCACGCTTTTCCATGCTGACAACCCCGGGGACCTTTCGCGCAACATGAATCATTTGATCCCACTATCTCACATTTACCCCTCGATCCTGTGGATCGGTCCCCTATGCTTCGACCGTCTTACCCTCAACCATGTGCTACAGCTCAGCAACCGGGGAAACTGTTGTGAGCTTTCATTACCAATGACTTCTTACATCCTTCGCCTTAGCCTTCGCCTTAGCCTACTTTTTACAACTCACTGACCTCTCGCTTGAACTGGTTCCCCCTGTCACGGTAGTCCTTGAACAAATCGAAACTGGCACATGCCGGCGACAACAAAACTGTATCACCAGGAGATGCAGACGAAGCAGCTCGACGGACTGCTTCGTGCATCGTTGTAGTTTCAGATATGTAATAGACCTCTGTCGAAAAAGCTTCATATAACTTACTGTTATCAAGTCCAAGGCAAATCAATGCTTTGACCTTTTCTTTGACTAAGGGCATAATGGCCCCATAATCATTTCCTTTATCCAAACCACCGGCAATCCAGATCACTTTTGATTTCATTGCCTGTAGTGCATAGTAGACAGCATCTACATTCGTGGCTTTACTGTCATTGATAAATCGCACTCCATTTTTCTCACCCGCCAATTCCATCCGGTGCGATTCGTTCACAAAAGACTCCAGCGATGTCTGCATTGTCTCAGGAACACATCCTGCTAACAGTGCTGCTCTTGCCGCTGCAATCACATTCACCTGGTTGTGCTTTCCCATCAAACGGGAAGTTGACAAGTCCAGGATCAAATCATCTTTGACAAAAACCTTGTCATCACCTATCAGATCCGTCTCACGCAGCGACCACATCCTCGCTTCAAATTGCGTGGAGGCAATTTTCGCTACGGTCACCGGATCGATCGCATTATAGATCAGCGTGTCTGATTCTGTCATCGACTGCACGATCCTCATCTTTGCATCAGCATATTTATCCAGGCTGAAATCGTACCTGTCTAAATGATCCGCTGTGATATTGAGCAGAATTGCAACATCCGGTTTGAAGGTGATGATATCCTCCAACTGAAAGCTGCTCAGCTCACACACATACCAATCTGCATGATGCTCCGCGAGAAAATGACAAAATCCTTCGCCCACATTTCCCACTTTCGCTGCACTGATGCCACATGAGATCAGGAAATGATGACACAAACCTGTTGTTGTCGTCTTTCCATTGCTCCCTGTGATACCGATGATTTTGCCATCTACATTCCGATAAGCCCATTCGATCTCCCCGATGACTTCTTTTCGCGCCACATGCAATAATTGCAGGATGCTGCTGTCATTTGGAATACCCGGACTCTTGACGATAATGTCACAAGCCACCAAATTTTCAAGTGTATGTCCCTTTTCTTCAAAAGGGATATTATGTTGATTTAAAAAATTCTTTCCTTCTTCAGCGATCTCTCCTCCGTCACTCACCAGCACATCATGGCCTCTTGATTTGGCCAACAGCGCTGCACCAATTCCGCTAATCCCTGCGCCTAAGATTCCCACCTTCGTGGACATCATCTGACTTTTAATGTGATCAATGTCAATACCGCCAGCATCACTCCGACAATCCAAAACCGCGTCACAATTTTTGCTTCATGCATCCCCAGCTTCTGAAAATGATGGTGCAATGGTGACATCCGGAATATGCGACGGCCTTCACCGTATTTTCGTTTCGTGTATTTGAAATAATACACTTGTATCATCACAGATAAGATCTCTACGAGGAATATCCCGCACAACAACGGGATCAGTAATTCTTTCCGCAGCGCAATCGCCATCACCGCGATGATCGCTCCGAGTGTAAGGCTTCCCGTATCTCCCATAAAAACTCTCGCCGGGTAAGAATTGTACCACAGAAATCCTATACAGGCCCCCAGGAAACTTCCGCCAAAAATCACAAGCTCTCCTGTGTAGGGCAGATATAGAATGTTGAGGTACTCTGCGATAATCGTATTGCCACTGACATAGGCCAGTATGACCAACGCCAAAGCAATGATCGCTGAAACTCCAGTAGCTAATCCATCAAGTCCATCTGTCAGGTTTGATCCATTGCTTACTCCCGTCACGATGATGATCGTCATTGGAATAAAAAAGATCCAAATCCATTCTTTTCCATTCAGACCGATCAAGTCAAGCAATGTTTGGTAATCAAACTTGTTTCCCTTCAAAAAAGGAACATCTGTGAGGGATGATTTTACATAGACCATCCCACTATATAGAGGAGGATCGGATTGATCATACACTTTACTGACTATTGGATATCCTCTTTGCTCAGCTTCCTGCTGTGTCATACGTACTACAATATCTTGATGATAGAGCATTACCATTCCGACAATCAGGCCAAGGACCACTTGTCCGAACAATTTGAATTTTGCTTTAAGCCCTTGTTTGTTCTTTTTGAAAATCTTGATGTAATCATCTACAAAACCAATAGCTCCCATCCAAACTGTTGTCAATAACAACAGGATGATGTACACATTATCAAGCCTGGCAAACAAGAGGCATGGTACGAGGATAGCAAGGAGAATGATCAATCCACCCATCGTAGGTGTACCTGCTTTCTGCATTTGTCCCTCCAGCCCCAGGTCTCTCACCGTCTCACCTATCTGCAACCGTTTCAAAGAACGTATTATCCTGTTGCCAATCAACAGGGCTATGATCAATGAAAGAATAACACATATACTCATCCTGAATGGTAATGATCTGAACATGTTCTCCCCAGGGAGATCATATTCACGACTCAGGTATTCAATCAGGTAGTACAGCATTAATTTTCAATCATTACTAAATTTTATTTTTCCATTATCACATTCTCAATTCTGCCCATCGATCCTCTTTGGTATTTACCTGGAGGAGGCAAGCCCCGCACACTACAACTTTTTACCTCTTACTTTTTACCTCCTACTTTCTTTCTCGCTCTCTCACTTTCTCGCTTTCTCAATTATACCCCTCGCTCCTGCGGACCGGTCCCCTAAAGGGGAAACTGTTGTGAGCTTTCAATTTCTATTACCTCTTACTTCTCACTTTCTCACGCTCTCACGTTTCTCACGTTTCTCACGTTTCTCACGTTCTAAAAAAGTGCAGATGCTAGCGGGTGACCGGGAGATCTTTATCCCGCACGATTTCACCCGCTGCAACTGCTAAAACCAACCTGAGAATGATAATAGAACCTATCTTATATATCTTCTATGCGAGCACTTCTGCCAGCACTTTTTTGTCGTCGAATGGATAGCGATGTCCGTTTATTTCCTGATACTTCTCATGTCCTTTCCCCGCTACTAATAAAATGTCACCGGGCTTTGCCATCATCACACCTGTTCGGATCGCTTCTTTACGATCTGTGATGCGCAATACCTGATCTTGTTTTTCTTTCGGTACTCCTTCCCACATCTGGTCAAGTATAGCCACCGGATCTTCTGTTCGCGGATTATCCGAAGTCAGGATCACCTGGTCAGCATTTGTCGCTGCGATGTGTGCCATCTTCGGCCGCTTTGTCCGGTCCCTGTCTCCACCGCATCCGACGATGCAGATGAGACGTGATCCGGATTTTCTGACCTGGATCAGAGTGCTCAGAACATTTTGCAATGCATCCGGAGTATGTGCGTAATCCACAACCGCATATACTTCCTTTCGTCCGGTAACTAATTCAAACCGTCCTTCTGCAGGCTGCAACTTGCTTAGTGCTGTCAGTATCTCTTCCTGTTCTTCTCCCAGAAGCATCGCCGCACCATAAATGGCGAGGAGATTATAGGCATTAAACTTTCCGACTAACCGCACATGCAAGGGTATGCCATTCAATTCGAGATGCAAACCATCAATCCGGTTTTCGATCACACGAGCTCTGAAGTCTGCAATTTTGGTAAGACTGTAATTTGAGACCTTAGCAACAGTATTCTGTACCATAATTTCAGCGTGCTTATCATCTGAATTGATCAGGGCAAAGCTCTGAGCACTCAATCCATCAAAGAATATTTTTTTAGCTTTTATGTATGTTGCAAAATCACCGTGATAATCCAGGTGATCGTGCGTGATGTTGGTGAAAATCGCTCCATCCCAATTAATTCCTTCCACCCGCTTCTGATCCAGTGCATGACTGCTCACTTCCATAAAGGCATGTGAACAACCAACTGCCACCATCTTCGCCAGTGACTCCTGAACTGCAAGCGCATCAGGCGTTGTAAAACCTGTTGGCTCGACATCATCACCGATCCTGTTTTCGATCGTCGACAACAAACCGCAT